>CBDTVT010000018.1:0-27402 GCA_965364275.1 uncultured Eudoraea sp.
ACATTCATGCTCTTCGATGCTCATAATAGCCTGTCCCCCTTCTTTTACGATAGCATCAAAAATGATAGGGCTGTCTGTTACTACATAAACCTCATCAAATAATTTTGTCTTTAAAGCGGCCTCATTGGTTCTGACAATAACAGGTTTACCTGCTAAATCCTGCATCAATTTTCCGGGGAATCTGGATGCGGCGTAACGGGCAGGTATCATGGCAATTATTTTGGTCATTGATATTGTTTTTATTTATGTTTAATTCTTGGCCTTAGTTTTCGATATATCGAAAAAATAAATATTAGTATAATAATAACCAGTACCATAGCAAGTATGGGAGCAAATATCGATGCCGTTGAAACCACTATAGCTGTTCCGGATTCTAAGGTAGATACCAATGGATTCGCCAAACCTCCTGTAGTTGTTGTAGAAACAACTCTTCCGGCCGCTGAAGCTCCTTTTATAGCTGTTGCAGTACCTCCACCGGCAATAATAGCAAGGGACCAGGTAACAACCGGATCCAAATTGGCGACAGTAGAAACCATTACAGCTGTACCTGCAATTGCAGCAAGGGGAATAGCTACGCTATCAAGTAAGTTATCTACAAAAGGAATAAAATAGGCCAATAATTCTACTAATGTAGCAACCCCTAGTACAATTAATGCCGTAAGACTACCAATCCAAACCCAGTGCTGGTTCAATTCCCAAACGCCAAAATAGGCTGCAAGGCTTAGTGCAAACAAAGGTAAAAACACCCTAAACCCTACTGATGCGGCAAGTCCAATTCCAAGAAATATGCTAATAATTGTTTCCGATGTCATTTTAAAAATCTGTTGTACTAATTTAAGTCATTCCTGACCAACAAAAAAATCGTTCTTAAACCCTATCAGGTATAATTTTTCCTTAGCTCTGGTAACCGCAGTATAGAGCCATCGCAAATATTCACGATCTATTCCATTAGGAAGATAAGGTTGTTCTACAAATACTGTATTCCATTGTCCTCCTTGCGATTTATGGCACGTAATGGCATATGAAAACTTCACCTGAAGGGCATTAAAGTATTTGTTATTCTTCACTCCCAAAAACCGTTTGTATTTCGATTTTTCGTGAGCATAATCGCCTTGTACTTCCTGATATAACCTATTTCCTTCTTCATAAGACAATGAAGGTGTATCAGCTCTTATTGTATCTAATAATAATACAGTCTCAAATGGTCTTTGGTTGGGATAATCTACCATTTTCACCTTTACCTCGGCAAATTTGAACCCATATAGCTCCTTAATAGAAAAAATCTCGAGTATTTCAATAATATCGCCATTGGCAATAAACCCGGACTCAGAATTAGGCTTTAACCAAAAGTAATTGTTCTTGACAACCATCATATAATCACCAGGGGCTAACTCATTTTCCAGGTATAATATTCTGTTTCTTATGTTTTCATTATACAAATTTGCTCTTTTATTTGAGCGAACAATTAGCACTGTCTCTTCCTTGCCATTTTCCCTGTATGAATTGTCAATTGCTTCCTGAATGTCGTAGCCATCAATTAGTCTTATTATATCTTTATAGGGGTTGACATCAAATTTAAATTCATCTAAGTAGCCAGATTGTAATTGCTCCCGCAAATTGGTAGCATTAAGTAATATCCCGGAGTCCTCTGCTTGTCTTACCACTTCATCCAACTCTAAGCTTATAACTTCTTTATTATAATTAAAAGCCAGTTTTTCGCTATCCAAAGCAGGACTGATTTGCAAATGAACCGGCGGCAACTGGGCAGTATCACCAATTAAAATTAATTTACAATTATGGCCGGAGTATACAAACATCATCAAGTCGTCTAATAGTGAGCCATTCCCAAATAACTTAGAATCTGATGGCGCGTCCGGGATCATAGAAGCTTCATCCACAATAAAAATTGTATCCCTGTGTTTGTTAGGTGCAAGTATAAACTTTATGCCTCCCCCACTTTCTTTTTTTGGAAAGTAGATTTTCCGGTGTATTGTGAAAGCTTGACTTTTTGAATAATTACTCATCACTTTTGCAGCCCTGCCCGTGGGTGCCATCAGAACTGCCTTCATAGTTGTCTTCCATAAACTAGATACTATATCCCCCACTATGGTTGTTTTACCGGTTCCCGCAAAACCTTTCAACAAATAAACTTCCTCTTTTTTTTCAGATAATACGAAATGAGCAAGCTGTTGCAATGCCACTTCTTGTTTTGGTGTGGGCGAATGAGGAAAGTTATCCTTAAGAAGTTTATAGAAAGAAGGCGCGGTATGCAATTTCATAAGCCTTCAAATATAAAGAGGATTTTTGCTACAAAACCTTTTACGATTAAAAAAAAATTGTAGATTTGTGAAGACCACTTAAAGATAATTAATACCAGTTAAAAATGAAAACCATAATTCAGATAGTACTTTGGATAATTTGTGTAGGACTTGGATACCTAATATATAGATCTGTAACAGGACCTATTGAGTTTCAAAAGGTAAAGGAAGAACGCTATTCTAAAGTTATTTCTAATTTAAAGGATATTAGAAATTCTCAGCAAGCCTACAGGGCGGTTAATGGAAAATTTGCCAACGACTTCAAAAGTCTAGTAGCGTTTGTGGATTCCGGAAAATATACAATAACACAACAAAGAGACTCTTCTTATATGGAGTTTGACAAGACATATGGCATCGATCTATTAAGAGAGGTTACCATTATTGACACCCTGGGATTTGTTTCCGTAAAGGATTCTTTGTTTAAAGCAGATGATCGCTATAAAAGCATGATGAATGTTCCTTACGCGCAAGGTGGAGAAACATTTACTATGAAATCTGAAATTGTTGATAAGGGAGGTTATAAAGCACCGGTTTTTGAGGCCAAAGTTAAAAAGGATATTATTTTATACGACCAACCTAAAGATCTAATGGCCAGGGAAAACGCTCATATAAGCGTTGAAGAAGTAAACGGACCGGAAATTAGAGTAGGTTCGCTTACAGATGTAAGTACCAATGGTAACTGGCCCCCTATTTATGACAAAAAAGGAGATCAATAATAATATTGAAAATTATCATAAATTGTCCATTCAGGTTAGCTTGAATGGACTTTCTTTTTGCATCGTGGACACCATAGCTAACACGATCAAACATTTCAAGCGCCTCAACTTTGGTAAAGAGCTAAGCCCTTATGAGACGCAAAAGGAATTAAAGCAGCTGTTTAAGGAATCACAGGTTGCAGATTATTCCTTTACAGAGGTTGTAGTCATCCATAGAAATAACCTCTTTAGCCTCGTTCCTAAACCATTATTTGATAAAGCAGAACTTGCCAACTATCTTAAGTTTAATGTCAAAATACTCGCCAATGATCTGGTGGAATATGATGAGATAGGTAGTTACGATCTGGTAAATGTTTATGTGCCTTTTGTAAATATCAACAATTATATTTATGATCTTTTTGGTGAATTTGAATTCATGCACCATGGGACAGTAATGGTGCAATCTTTATTAAATTCTCACAGCAATGGAAATGATCCCATTTGTTATGTGCATGTTGCCGATAAGCAGATGGATATTACGGTCCTTACTCAAAAACAATTATTATTCTTTAATAGTTTTCTATTTATAACCAAGGAAGATTTTATTTATTACCTGCTTTTTACCTTAGAACAATTGAAGTTAAATACGGAAACCATAAAATTAAGGCTTTTTGGTTCAATAGATATGGAAGATGAGCTTTACAATATTGCCTATAAGTATGTACAGCATATTTCATTATTTATTCCACCCAGCGACATTTATTCTACAGAAGAAATAGAGAAAGAAGTAGTAGATTTTACTGTACTAAACGCTCTTTAATGCGCATTATCTCCGGTTCACATAAAGGCCGCCGTATTACGGCTCCCAGAGGATTACCCGTACGTCCTACTACTGATATGGCTAAAGAAGCTTTATTCAATATCTTAAATAACAACTATTATTTTGAAGATCTAGAAGTACTGGACTTATTTTCCGGCACAGGGAATATAAGTTTCGAATTTGCCTCCAGAGGCAGCAAGGAAATTGTAGCTGTTGATAAAGATTACAGATGCATTAAGTTTATAGCAAAAATGGCTGAAGAACTAGACTTTAATATTTCTGCTATAAAAAGTGATGTTTTTAAGTTTATTGAAAAAGTAAACCTGCATTTTGATATCATATTTGTTGATCCGCCTTATAGTTTCGCCATCAGTGATTGCTCCAGGATTGTTTCAATTGTTTTCCAAAGACAATTATTAAATGAAAATGGTATTTTAATAATTGAGCATTCCAAACACACAGATTTATCTGTTCTTGAAAATTTTAAATACATGAAGAAATACGGAGGGAGTATTTTTAGTTTTTTTGAACCAAATAAAACTACAGAATAAAAATCCCCTCACTCTTAGATCTAAAATAGACCCTATACAGCAAGGGAGTTTTTATAAAAGCAGGTCATAAGCCGGATTCTGTAAGGCCTCAATGAGACCTCCTTATCATTTATCTGGACTTAAGGTTACCCAAAAGTTCTAACCGCCTACCCTTCAGCTTGGACGTGCAGCCCTTAAACGCTGATATACATGACGTTTCACCGCATAGAGTTTACCTGATTTCACTACAGCATTACCTGTACTTGCTTTCTGTTGCACTTGTCCTTATTCCGCACATGGCGGAAGAGACGGGCGTTACCCGCTATGCTGCACTGTGGTGTCCGGACTTTCCTCACTAACATAACATGTTAGAGCGATAAGGGGACCTGTTTAATGCAAAGGTACAATATCCCATTTTAGGCTAAAAAAATTATAGCCTTATTCATACTTGGTATTTAATCTATATCCGATTTCAAATACCGCCAAAGAAATAATAATGAATATGAGGCCATGTTTACCCTTAGTCAATAGTTCTGTCTCCAAACAATTGTTGATAAAAATTGGGCATATATATCTAAAATAAACGCCAGAATTAGTGGCTATTTCTATATTTGTATATAACACAGCAGGTCTTTAAATTTTGTCTGCTAAACCTTATTTAATTGGAACCATTTATTGTATCAGCGCGTAAGTACAGGCCCAAAACCTTCAAGGATGTTGTGGGTCAGGAAGCCATTACAAATACTCTGCTGAATGCAATAGACAATAACCATCTGGCCCAAGCACTTCTATTCTGTGGCCCCAGAGGAGTAGGTAAGACTACATGTGCACGGATTTTGGCCAAACAGATCAACCAGGATGGTACAGAGAAAGAAAATGAAGATTTTGCATTCAATATTTTTGAACTGGATGCGGCGTCCAATAATTCTGTTGATGATATCAGGAGCTTAATAGATCAGGTACGAATACCACCTCAGGTTGGAAAATACAAAGTATATATCATAGATGAGGTACATATGTTATCTCAATCCGCGTTCAATGCTTTTTTAAAAACACTTGAAGAACCACCTAAACATGCTATTTTCATTTTAGCTACTACAGAAAAGCACAAGATTATACCAACCATATTATCGCGTTGCCAGATATTTGACTTTAAACGTATAACCGTTAAGGACGCTGCCAAGTATCTCAAATATATTGCCGAGCAACAGGGTATTGAAGCAGAAGATGACGCGCTACACATTATTGCCCAGAAGGCCGATGGCGCTATGAGAGATGCATTGTCTATTTTTGACCGGGTAGTTAGTTTCTCCGGAAAAAAACTTACAAGAGCGGCTGTAACAGAGAATTTAAATGTTCTGGATTACGACACATATTTTGCCACTACAGATTTAATTCTGGAGCACAATATTCCTCAATTATTAGTTTTGTACAATAAAACGCTGGCTAAAGGATTTGAAGGTCATCATTTTATTAATGGTCTGGCTTCACATTTCAGAGACCTTTTGGTTTGCAAGCATGAAGACACCATTGCCCTATTGGAAGTTGGTGAAAAAGCAAAAAAACAGTATCTGGAACAATCTAAAAAAACCTCTGAATCCTTTTTGCTAAAAGGGATAACTATAGCAAATGAGTGTGACCTTAACTACAAAGCCAGTAAAAACCATAGATTATTGGTTGAATTAACCTTAATGAAATTAGCCTCCATAGATTTTAATGGTGAAAAAAAAAATCTTGAAAACCTCAACACCGCCTGGAATGGTGAAATTCAATTAATACCCACTTCGTTTTTTATTGATACTCTGCCCACTAGCCAGGCCCCGGAATCTCTGGAATCGGCAAAATTTTTGGGAAAAATCCAAACAGTCACACCCGAAGAGAAGGAAGTCGAAATCAGGGAACAGGGAGAATCTCCCGAAACAGAAAAAGTTGATCCTCAGCCTTTAACGGAAGTTATGTCTGAAGATGTATTGATATCAGAACCTAATAAAAATATTAGGATTAAGGAGCGATCTAAAAGAATTTCGGGATTATCATTATCCAGTTTAAAGGCGAAAAAAGAACATCAGCTCAAAAAGATAGAAGTAGTAATTGATGAAGATGAGCTACCTAAAGAAAGTTTTGCAAAGGAGGAATTATTAAAACATTGGGAAAGTTATATTCATAAATTAGACAAAGCAGGTAAAAAGATTATGGCTTCAAATCTAAGTTCCGATCAACCTAAAATAGTTGATGAAACGGAAATATGGATTGAGCTTCCGAATGGTACAATGAAAAAAGAAATTGAAAGGGAACAATATCACCTTTTGAAGTTTCTAAGAAAGCAACTCAACAATTATAGTATTGAGTTGAAAATAACCGTTAATGACGAAATTGCCAAAAAATTTGCCTATACTCCTGAAGAGAAGTATCAAAAACTAAGGGAAATAAACCCTGCTATTGATCTCCTGAGAAAGGAGTTTGATCTAGACCTTTGATTTATTTGTCAATCGTAACCTAAGAGCATAAATCAGCATTACTATTGCTACAATAAGCAGCCCCAAAGACTCTCTTCCCCTTTCAATATTCACAATATCTCCATTACCAATTGTTATGCCTTCAAACTTATCCGGCCATAAAACAAAAGTACCAACAAAATATATTCCGCTTAGAATAATTGCTCCGGTAAAGTTCAATTTACCCAAATAGAAGAACAAAGATGCTGCAGCAGCAACTCCGTAGATAGCATACCACAATAAGGCGTCAGGATCATTGTATTGAACATACGCGGCCCATATAAATAACAAAGTAAATATTAAGGAAAGAAGTTTAAACAGCTTTTTCATACTTTAAGATTTTAATCGGTTAACAGTTTAGTTATAAGCTGGTAAACCTCTGTGGATTTAAAAAGTTCCTGTTTTAATGATCCTTTATTATTTGTTATAAAAACCGGGTAATCTGATTGATCTTCAGGTATTCTGCCATGGGAACCCTTTACCAGATTTGCTTTTAGGGGTATTATATTCATTACAGTTCTAAATCCGAGTTTCTTTTTCAAAAGTTTTAATATCACTTTGGGCATCACAAATTTGTCTTCAGGATCTGTGAACATTTCAACCGGGTCATAACCAGGTTTTTTGTGGATATCCACCATTCTTGCAAAGTCTGGTGCTTTTGCATCATCCATCCAGAAGTAATAAGTAAACCATGAATTTTTATCCGCAATCAGCAGCAAATCGCCACACCTATCGTGATTTAAATTTGCTTCCTCTAAATCTTTGTCCGCCAATACTCTATCAATACCGTCAACACCTTCTAATAATTCCTTTACTTTTCTCTTAATTGTTGGATCATTTAGATAAATGTGCGCTATCTGATGATCAGCTACGGCAAAAGCTTTACTGGCGCCTGCATCTAAAAGCTCCAGGCCTCGCTCTTCCCTGATACTTATTAATCCCTCAGATCGAAGAATACGGTTAATGTGAATTGGGTTGCTTACATTGGTAATGCCGTATTCCGAGAGCAGAACGATATTGGTATTTCCGTTGTCATAATAGCTTACCAGCTTTTTCACAACCTCATCAATTTCATTCAGATCTTTACTGATTTTGGAAAAGTCAATACCATATCTCTGCAAATTATAATCCAAATGAGGCAGATAAACTAAAGTAAGGGTAGGATCATGCAATTGGTCCGTTTTGATTGCAGCATCGGCTATCCACTGACTGGACTTTACGGATGTTTTGGGGCCCCAAAAATTAAATAAAGGAAAAGTACCCAGTTCTTGTTGCAATTGGTCTCTTAATTCAGGAGGATGCGAATAGATGTCGGGGATTTTTCTGCCATCAGCAAGATAGTTAGGACGAGGTGTAACACTGTAATCCGAGGTAGAATACATATTATACCACCAGAAAAGATTAGCACAGGTAAAATTACTGTTCAATTGCTTCATCTCATCCCACAACTTGTCACTTTGAGTCAATTTATTGGATTGCCTCCAGAATTTTACCTCACATTCATCCTTAAAATACCATCCATTTCCAACAATACCATGTTCTGATGGCCATTTACCGGTTAGATAAGTTGTTTGAGAAGTGCAGGTGACCGCTGGTAAAACCGGTTCAATTGAAGCTAACTCGCCTTTCTCCAAAAATGTCTTAATAAAAGGTGTATGTTCACCAATGAGTCTACCAGTCAGACCAACAACATTTAGAACAACCGTTTTATTCATGCCTTTTATAATTTATCTATTAACCAGTTCATTTCTCTGATTATCGATTCTGAAAGTTCTCTTTTAAGAGAAGCTGGAAGTACATCCCAGGTATATGTTTCAACTTCCAGGTGTTCTGAAATCATATTTTCCCTTAGAATGTTTATCACCTTCAATATATGATCCTGTGTGGAATATAATTCCTCAAAAGATTCCAGAAAAATAGGAACATGGAAATGGGCTCTTAATTCTGAAACATCAGTTTTATTTTTAAGAACAACGGGCAAGTCATTATAAGTCTTAACTCCCTCGTTGGTATTTTCAGTAACCTGATGCAGATAGGTAGGCTCATCAAATTGCGCCAATGATTCCCATATTTTATCCTTATCGGATGTGTCAAATCTAACTTTCAAAGCCGCACTTACCTGTATTTTTCCTATCTTAATTCCGGCACTCTTTAATTTTTCGAAAGTATAAGCGGGCTCTTCATAGGCAAGTGAAAAATGACATATATCATAACAAAGAGTACAATAGCGCAAAACCAAATCTTTCGCCCTTGCTTCACTCACATCAAGGATTTTTATTAGCTTCTTTTTCGCAATTGGTAAAAGAAAGTTGCGGTAGAACATTAAAACATCTTCGGTATTCTCCAGCATCCCATCGGGTTCCGGTTCAATATCAAGATGAAGATACTTGGATGTTTTTTCTTCAAGTTCATAGAGTTTTAATATAAGCTCGGTTAAATGAATTGCGCCCTTTTCCAGGACTATCCTTTTGCTATCAGTACTCTTATGCCAGTGTTTGTAGCTAATTGGTGATGTGGAAATACCACCAGAAATACCTTCCGGCAAGAGATAAGCTAGCTGTTCAAATAATCTTATTGTATAATTGACTCTATCCCTTGTTGTCCAATCGGGTTCATGTACTTTATCCTTTACAACTTCATCATGAAAATTTCCATATGGAAAACCATTCATGGTAAATACATAAAGACCGTTTTTTATTAACCAACTTTTAAATTGTGGAAGATTATCATTCATAGCAAGTTCTTCGCTTGCCTTATTGGATAGTCGCAATCCTATACCAAACGGTTGTTCTTTTGATATTTTGTTCTTTATAATAGGCAGGTATTCCACTAAACTCTCAAAAGTGCTTACCCAATCCTGTCCCGGATGAATATTGGTACAATAAGTCAGATGGTATTTATCATCGATCAGCATAGTTTATGCCACATTAATTTTACATTTATTATTTAGTGAATTTACTGCATTCTTCATTAATTCCGTATCTATTTCGTGCACATCCATCTTCTGCCCAATACCGTTTATTAATGTTATTGTTAATTCCCCTCCAAGATGCTCACGGAACTCCTGAATCCCTTTTAACAACTCCTGCATTTCCCTGCTTCCTGAAACCGGAATAGACAAATCAAAGCCAATGTCTGCCATGACCTCCAAAATTTCATCCAAAATTTCCACTGAAATAAAACCTGCGAGCTGCGAATATGTTAAATCCAGTGCAATCCCTTTTGCCACGGCTTCACCATGTCTCAAAGAATAATTACTCATCTGTTCTAACTTATGCGCGGACCAATGACCAAAATCTAATGGTCTGGAAGACCCACTTTCAAATGGGTCGCCACCTTTGGCAATATGTTCTATATGCATTTCGGCGCACCTGTATATAGTTTTAAGCATGGCACCCATATCACGTTCTTTTAATTTGATCGCATTTTTTTTAATTGTATTAAAGAAAACTTCATCTTTAATAAGAGCAACCTTAATGGCCTCGGCCACACCTGCAATCCAATCTCGTTGTTCAAGGCTTGTCAAAAATTCACTATCGTTTATTATAGCATATGGTGGTGCAAAAGTTCCTATGAAGTTCTTTTTGTTATAAGCATTTATACCATTCTTTACCCCTATTGCAGCATCATTCTGGGAAAGGACCGTAGTTGGAATACGGATGAGTTTTACACCCCTGTGCGCTACTGACGCGCCATATCCGGCCATATCTATTACCGCACCACCCCCAATAACAATCACAAAGGAATGCCTGCAAATAGCATTATTATTAATACCACTTATTATTCTATCTACATTATCATAATTATTTTTGGCTATTTCTCCACCCCCTATCACAAGACACTCTGTAAATAGTAGTTGAGAGCTATGCAGAAGACAATAATTTTTAATACTCTCAATTAACTTTGGGTGCTTTTTAAGAACGCCGTCGTCTACAACAAAAAGGAGTTTAACCTGTTCATTTGGTTTATAAGACTTTATGACCTCAGCGAACAAGCCATTGTTGCTTTCAAACACTTCGTTTGTAAAGTGTAAACTATATTTAAAGTTTACAGCAAAAGACTGCTCTATGGGTTTTAATTGCATGCTTTTAATTTAAGTTACCGCAAATATTTTAGCGAGTAAGTATGACAATGGTAGCAATAGTAAAACAATCAAACCAAACTGCCAACTATCAAATGCTACAGTGAGTGAGGCATCCAAAACAATTATTGAAAGCACACCACTGACCACAGCTTTTTTAATGTTTTCCGGTGAATTTATTCTATATGCTCTAATTAATGAACTATAAATCAGAAATATAAATAAACCCAGGAAAGGAAATAAACTAATCCACTGTCCCTGTATATCGGGTGTAATCATTAAAACGATAAAAACAACCATTGCATATAATAGTCCTGCCCAAATTATATGCTTTTTGTTTTGCCCATAAACCTCTCCCCTGCTTATTAACGTAATGGCAAAAATATATAAAAGAGGTATTACGGCATACATCCAGTGAGATATTTCACCAAAAACAGACATCCCTAAAATGAGATTTAAGGCTCTGCAAAGTCCCATATTTAATGGCCCGAGAAATTGAAATTTTTTGGAGAATGTATCGTAAAGTAGGACCGCCAAAGCAAGAATTAAAGCAATGACACCACTAAGGTAACTCGCAAAAAAGGATAAGAATATTCCTGATATCAATAAACCGGTTCCAAATAATAAAGCTCCTTTTAGAGATACATCTCCTTTTGGAATAGGTCTTTCGGGTCGTTCTATCTGGTCAATTTTAAAATCAAACACGTCATTTAATACAACCCCTCCGGCGTAAAGGAAAGTTGAGGAAAATACAAGTAAGATTAAATTCAGATATACAGGTCCGTTTAAAAAAGTGTCCGATGTAATTAGCAAAGTAAAACCCGATATACTGGAACCGGCCATTATATCGGCCATGGCAGTGGGTAAGTTTGCAGGCCTGGCAAGCTTTATGTAACCCAGAAGTACCACCTTCATTCTATTTTATTTGATCTGTGTCTACACGAGGTTCCTGCCCTCGTAAAACGCTATTATCATTAAAAAGAACTGATTGGTTAATTCCCAGCGGATTTAGCCAGTCTGATTCTTTCATTTTACCATTTTTACTAAAAGCATCCAACGCATTTTGATAACAGGTTTTTATGACGTCTTTACGGTCAATACCTCGTTTTAACATAAGGGCTGCAGTTTTTGGTACAGCCAATGGGTCACTAACTCCCCAGTCTGCTGAACTATCTACTATGATATTAGAGCTGCCATATTTGCGCACTACTTCTACCATGCGTTCATTGCCCATTTTTGTTTTGGGATAAATGGTAAAAGCAGCTATAAAACCTTTATCTAAAACTTCTTTTACTGTTTCCTCATTGTTGTGATCAATTATGACATTGCCAGGATCAAGTTTATGCTCCACGCACACTTCCATACTCCTGATTGTTCCAGCCTTTTTATCCCTATGAGGGGTATGAACCTGAACCGTCATATTTAGTTCTTTAGCCAATTCTAATTGTTCCCTAAAATACTTATCCTCAGCCGGAGTTTGATCATCATAACCTATTTCTCCTATAGCCACAACATTTTCCTTGTGTAGATATAAGGGTAAAAGTTCCATAACCTGCTCGGCCAGGGCTTCATTATTGGCTTCTTTAGAATTCAATCCAATGGTACAATAATGTTTTATGCCAAACTGACTCGCCCTAAATGGTTCCCATCCAACAAGGCTACTATAATAATCTTGAAATGATCCAACCTGGGTTCTCGGCTGACCTAACCAAAAAGAAGGCTCAATAATTGCAACAATTCCTGCTTCCGCCATAGCTTCATAGTCATCTGTTGTCCTCGATGTCATATGAATATGAGGGTCAATTATCATCATTTTATCTTTCATAGCCTATTTTTTTAAATTTTCCCAGGTGACAGCCTTATTCGCAACTTTTTCAATCAAATCAGGGTATTTATCCAATAGTTTGGTCGCTTCCGGTTGCTGGGAGTAATAACAACAAAGGGCGGCCGCCAGATTTTCAATTTTATCTTTACTCTTAAACAAATGATGCATATCCTGTAATAAATCACCTTCCATAAATCTTGTTACAGGCTGCCAGAACATCGGGTCTATATCCCTTGAAGCTACCCACCGCTCATGAGCATAATCTGAAATAATTCTGGCCAAATCGCCGTTGGCTCGCTTTTCAACATCAACAATCTCACCCAAATTACGCTGCATAAATGCTGCTTTCAAATACATTTGATTCCATTGCTGATCATTAAAATATATCGAGGGATATGGATTGTTTAACGCTATAGCGTCAAAAATTATCCCAATATTAGTTCGCAATGCTTCAACTCCTACCTGTTTATAGTCCCCGGCATTTGGTAAAAGTATTAAAAACTTCAAAAAGGTCTCCAACTCACCGGTATCCGCAACCTGAATAAGATTTGCCACCTTAGTTGAAAAATATACTATATCTGATTCAAGTACTCTAATAAGCAGATAAATCCTGGCAATTTGGAGTAGATCTGCCTTCTGGGAAATTAGATATTCTTCCAATTCCTGATTTATCCCTTGGATTCTTGGTTTTTTTGCAGGATCAATTTTTCCAGCAATTAAACTATAGGCTAGGTACAATTCCTTTGCAGATTTTGACTTAATAATTAAATCTAACTTATTCTCTATCCAGGTAAGTGAATCTTCAGATACACTATCGCCCAGAATTTTAGATAATTGTTTGCGAGTATCCAAATGCTGCATATATTCCAATTACAAAATAAACAAGGAGTTAAACAAAAGAAAAATCTTTGGCAGAACAAATATATTAAGATAACAGCAAACCTCCTCTTTTAATAAACGTATATAGTTTTATTAAACACTATAAGTGTTTCACAGGTTCTTTTTAATTTAGCAAAAATTTGAATTATGTTAGGACTAAAATTACCAACTGATCCCCGCTGGGTAAACATAGTGGAAAAAAATATAGACGAAATTCTGACAGATCATGCCTATTGTGAACAAAAGGCTGCCAGTACTGCTATTTCAATGATTATTACTTTTCCCGAATATCCGGAGTTGGTACAGGAAATGATAGCGTTATCAAGGGAGGAAATGGGTCATTTTAAAATGGTACACGATAAGATTCTTAAGCGCGGTAAAACCCTGGGAAGGTATCGAAAGGATGAATATGCCATTCAACTTTTAAAATTTTTTCCGAAAGGAGGAAGCCGAACAACTCAGCTTGTGCATCGTCTCTTATACGCTGCGTTAATAGAAGCCCGAAGTTGTGAACGGTTTAGGTTACTTTCAGAAGAACTAAAGGACAAGGAACTGGCAGATTTTTATCATAAACTCATGGTTAGTGAGGCTGGACATTATACAATGTTTTTGAAATTTGCCAGGAAATATGGACCGAAGGAGGAGGTAGATAAAAAATGGCTAGAACTTTTGGAATATGAAGCAGAGATAATGAAGGATCTAGGTAGAAAAGAAACCATACACGGTTAGCATAAAATTACCTTAGAATAAAAAGTCCAGAGGCTTTCCGCCTATAATTTTGGAATATATTAAAATTCGATATCAAGACTTTTCATAATATAAAGTCTTTATAATCCCATCTGAAAGACCAATTTTGGGTACATGAATTTTTCTTGCCCCACTCCATTTAGCTGAAGACAAAAATATCCGTGTGGCGGGAATGATTACATCTGCCCTATCCGGATTTAAACCTAACTCTGAAATACGGTCTTCATAGGACAAACTATTCAAAAAGTTATATTGAGCATTCAGCCAGATATTGGAAATGGGTTCGCCTTCCTTTCGCCCTGACAATTTATGTAATTTATTGATGTTGCCTCCGGAACCAATTATTGAAATTTTAGACGTCCCCTTTGTAATTTTCTTTATCCAGGTCTCAATATCATTCCATATATCGTCATTCACCATATTATTTAGAAGACGTACTGTGCCTATCTTAAAAGACCTTGATACTTTAATACTCCCTTTTGTAAATAAAGTGAATTCTGTACTACCCCCACCTACATCTATATAGAGGTAGGACTGATCTGTTTGAATAAGTTTTTTTAGATCTGTAGATGCAATTATTGAGGCCTCTTCTTTACCATTTATTAATTCAATTATAATACCCGATTCCTTTAAGATCTTGGCAATAACTTTATTTCCATTTCGTGCCTCTCTCATTGCCGAAGTCGCACATGCCTTATACTTTTCTACACCAAAAACCTCCATTAAGAGGCTAAAAGATTTCATGGTTTTTATAATTCTTTCTGTATTGAATTCAGATATTGCACCTTTGGTGAAAGAATCTTCTCCAAGACGGACAGGGACCCTAATAAGTACATTTTTCCTAAATCTAGTTTCTTTACCCCTTTCCTCAATAACATTATGAACCAATAACCTAATAGCATTGGAACCAACATCTATTGCAGCAAATTTTCGGATATTCAAACTTTTATATTTTTAGAATTTACTTTGTTAAGGTAGTAATCATAAATAGCGAATTGAGAGCGCAGTTTAGGTTGTTTGTTCTTCTTATAAACATTGTTTTGTTCCCCATTAAAAATTCGGGCTTTAACATTGTCACTCCAGGAGATCTCAAAGGTATCTATTAATTCCTGTTTAATGTCTTCGTCATAAATTGGACATCCAACTTCTACCCTATTATCTAAATTACGTGTCATCCAATCCGCAGATGAGATATAGATTTTAGGGTTACCGTCATTACCAAAAATAAATACCCGAGGATGCTCTAAAAATTTATCAACAATACTTATGGCTTCAATATTTTCACTCATACCAATAACACCAGGAATAAGACAACACACACCTCGTATAATCAGCTGTATTTTAACTCCGGCCTTACCAGCCTCATATAATTTATCTACCATTTCATAGGAGGTAAAACTGTTCATCTTTATTTTAATGTAGGCATCCCTGCCGAGTTTTGCAGACTCTATTTCATTGTCAATAAATTTATTAAACAAACTTTTAGTATAATGAGGGGAAACAACCAGATGTTTGTATTTATATATTTTATAGGTGGTTTCAAAAAAATCGAAGACAATTTTGATTTCTTTTAAGATAGCTTCGTTAGCCGTAAATAACGTATAATCTGTATATATTTTGGCAGTTGATTCATTAAAATTACCAGTACTAATAAATCCATATCGCTTAATTAAATCGCCCTCTTCCCTTTCAATTACGCAAATTTTACTATGTACTTTTAGACCAGGGACTCCAAATATTAGTTTTACGCCTTCAGCCTGTAATTCTTCCGCATAATCGATATTGGCCTGCTCATCAAAACGAGCCCTTAATTCTATCTGCATGGTAACTTTTTTACCATTTTTCACTGCATTTATTAAGGATGCCGCCACTTGTGAATCCTTTGCAAGGCGATATACGGTGATCTTAATGCTTTTTACTTTTGGATCGAGTGCAGCTTCCCTAAGAAATTTTATAATGTATGAAAAGGTATGGTAAGGCGCATACATCAGGTAGTCCTTTTCGGCAATACGTTCCAATAAGCTACCTTCCAGACTTAGCCCTTTAACTGGAAGTGGTATGATTTTATCATACATAAGATCTTGTCTTCCTAAACTTGGGAAGCCCATATAATCCCTTCTATTGTGATAACGCCCTCCCGGAATCACACTATCTGTATCCTCAATACCCATTTTCCCTTTTAGAAATTCTAAGGTATCCATGGCTATACTCTTATCATATACAAAACGAACCGGATCACTAATCTTTCTTCCCTGAACGCTTGATGATATTTTTTCTATAAATGTTTTGCTTAAGTCATTGTCTATATCCAATTCGGCATCTCTTGTAATTTTAATCATATGCGCAGAAATAGCTTTATAGTCAAACATAGGGAATATCCGAGCCAGACAAAACCGGATAAGGTCATCCAGTATAATAATATAATTTTTGTCTCCTTCCGGGGGAAGCACAACAAAACGGTCTATGCCTTTTGGGATTTCTATAAGTGCATACCGATTCTCTACTATTTCAGTACTCTTTTGGTCTTTTTCGGTTTCCTTATTCACCATTTTAACAGCCAGATAGGCTTCAGTATCCTTTAGAAGAGGGAATTGGTTTAGATCATTTAGCACTATTGTCATTAACTGAGGGCTAACCTTTTCTATGAAATAATTTTTAACGAATTCCGCCTGACTTTCAGATACCTCCGTTTCGTCAATAAAATAAATACCTTCTGATTCTAATTCTCTTTCAATATTCCTGTGAATTTCCAGGCTTTTACTTTGCTGCTCGATTACAATTTTTGTGATTTCTGCAAGCAGGTCCTTTGCTTTTTCGCCTCCTAAGGCCCTTTTACCTTTCTTACCTGAGAGGACAATTCTTTTAATGGTAGCGTACCTTACTTTAAAAAATTCATCCAAATTATTTGAAAAAATACCTAAAAATCGAAGTCGTTCTATTAATGGAACATTTTTATCTGCACTTTCCTGTAATACACGATCATTAAACATCAACCAGCTTATTTCCCTGTTGATGTATTGATTTTTAGTTTTAATCATTATTTAAGTCGTTTTGGAATAAGAATATGTTCGGTAATACCATTTTTAATCACTTTCCAACTAGAGACATCAAAGGTGATTTGCACCAAAGCCGAAGTAGGTACATTTTCTATAGCCTTGTTCCCCCACTGATTTACAATATTAGTGAGTGCATAGTTATGACCAAAAATCACAACTTTATTGAGGTTATCATCCAGTTGTTTTACAAAAGACATTACCGCCTCCCCGGAAAAATCATATAGCTGATCAGAAATTTTTAATTTTTCCAAAGGATAATTAAAAGCCCTTAAGAATATCATACAGGTATGAAGAGCCCTGTTTGCAGGGCTTGAATATGCTGAATCTATGTTCTTTGATAGTCTTTTGAATTCAGCACTTACGAGATGGGCATCATTAATTCCCCTTACTTGCAAGGGCCTGTCCTGGTCGCTTACTCCGTATTCCCAGGATGATTTGCCATGCCTGACAAGAATAACTGTTTTCATAATTAAAAGAGTTTTATGGAGCCAGTCGCTCTATTTTCCAATTAAAATCTGCTTGAAGTGAGTACCGGATTCTATCGTGTAACCTGTTATCCCTGCCCTGCCAAAATTCCATAGAAACAGGCCTGACAAGATAACCACCCCAATAATCCGGACGTTCAATTTCTTTGCCTTTATATTTTTCTTCCAATTTCTTTAATTCATTTTCCAAGACTTCTCTCGACTCAATAACACTACTTTGATCAGATACAATGGCTCCTAATTTACTGCCTTCCGGTCTAGACTCAAAATAACCATCGGAAAGATTTTGGGCTATTTTCTCAGCCTTTCCTTTAATAATTATCTGGCGTTCCAGATTGGGCCAAAAAAATGACAGACAAACTCTTGGATCTGCTTCGATAGCTTTTCCTTTTTCGCTTTGGTAGTTAGAATAAAAAATAAAACCCTCAAATGTATATTTTTTCAGGAGGACCATTCTGCTCTTTGGAAATCCATCCAGTCCCAATGTCGAAACTGACATCGCGTTGGTTTCATCTAAGCCGTCAGCAGCTTCAACTTCGTAATACCATTTCTGAAAAAGCTCCAAGGGATTGTCCGAGATAGCTTGCTCAGTTAAGGCACTTTTTTTGTAAGATTTCCTATTATTCCCTAAATCTCTATGCATTTTTTAAACAAGGTACATTAGTACTACAAAGTTGGGGAAAAGATGTATAAAAGTGAAGTGTTATTGAATTTTTATAACAAAGAGGGTAAGTATTAAATAATAGTCTTATCAAATAAACTAAAGTATGAATTATATCTTCAATAAGCAGCTATTCTCAAATTTCAAAAGTCTTACCGTCATCGGCCAAATCAACATTCTTAAAAATTTCGATAGCCTCCTCTCTGAATGGCAAGATAGATTTATACCTTGTAGAAAAATGTCCTAGAATTAATCTATTTACATTGGCTTCTTTGGCAACTGTTGCCGCCTGCCTGGCCGTAGAATGCTTTGTTTTTTTAGCCAAATGTACTTCGGTCTCTAAAAAAGTGGCCTCATGATACAGTAAGTCAACACCGTTCAGAAGGGGTGCCAACTCCCTATTAAATCCGGTATCACTGCAA
Source organism: uncultured Eudoraea sp. (assembly GCA_965364275.1). Classification (GTDB taxonomy): domain Bacteria; phylum Bacteroidota; class Bacteroidia; order Flavobacteriales; family Flavobacteriaceae; genus Eudoraea. Next base: position 19,015 of record CBDTVT010000018.1, read on the forward strand.
TAGGCATATTGTTTGGTCTGAGGGGGATCCAGGCTGAGTTCTGAATTTGCTATAACTGAACCATCATCCATTTTTACATCCTTACCTTGTTTTATACTCGAAAAATACGCTTTGTCAATTTTATATTTTGCGGTTGCCAAAACATTCAATTTGCGCTCGCCCGGGAGTTCGCTAAATAAAAAACCGTTGGTATATATTCTATGATCCAAAGGAATTGTTTTCACCCTTACCTTGGTATCTTCAAAAATAATTTCAGGATTTTTAGAAGTTAGTTCGTGAAAAATAAGCCTATAATTGGTCCAGGAATTGCCAAGCTTAAGAAGTAAGGTAATGGCTTGTTGAATTCCTTCCGGACCATAAATGTGGAGGTCCTTTTCTCTACCCAATAGTCGAAACGTGGAAATAAGTCCGGGTAAACCAAAAAAATGATCCCCGTGTAAATGTGAAATAAAAATATGCTCAATCCTTGAGAATTTTATTTTATTCTTTCGCAACTGTACCTGTGTTCCTTCACCACAATCTATTAGAAAAAGGTGGTTCCTTATTTCCAATACCTGAGACGTTGGGTTAGTCAACGTTCTAGGAGTAGCTGCGTAGCAACCCAGGATATGCAGCTTCATTTTTGTTTCCAGGTTTCCAATTTATACATGCTGGCCTGTTTTGGCGTAAAATTGGTCTTTAATGTAAACGCATAGGGACTTTCCCCATATTTATCAAGATATTCAAGCCGATCTTTTGCCTCTTGAGGAGTAGGATATTTACCATTTGGCACATACCAGCAGGCCATATGCATTTCTTTCATGTTAGAGAACCATTCCTTTCTCCTTTTGAATATATTCTTGTGTTCAGACCTATAAGTAAAATTGAAAAGTGCTTTTATTGATTGCCATACAGACATATTAACAACAATATAATCGTCATGGAACACCTTAATAGCCGATTCGTTATTGTCCTCTATAAATCGCCAGATAAAGCCTTCACTTGTTTCTGCCAATTGATTAATTCGATCCAGGTTATTTACAAAATCTATCATAACAGCACTGTCCAGAGGGGCCAACATGCGGGCAATATTAATTTGTGCAAGGTTATAATTCATTAATTAAATATCAAGGTCTCTTTCAATTTCTTCCATTTCAATAATATCCTTTGCCTCCTGGATTGTAGGGACCAGAGAAATTTCATCTGGAACCTGATTATATTCCACTTTATTCGTGACCAATACAAAAGATTTATTAGCAGCCCGGTGTGTATTTGATAGCTGAAGAAACTCCAGGATATCATTTGAAGAAATTTTAGAGAACGAAAACAAGTTAATAATTAAATGGTCGTTTTTTATATTCCGATAAGATCTGTTTAGGTTCTCAATGAATTTTTTCAAGGAAGTGTTTTCCTGGTAAACGATAGTAGTATTACCTGCTTTATCAAAAATCATAATTCACTATTTAATTTTCGATGCTAATAAATATATTACTGCCATACGAATAGCTACTCCGTTTTCTACCTGGTTTAAAATTATGGATTGTTTGGAATCAGCCACATCACTGGTTATCTCAACCCCTCGGTTTATTGGCCCCGGGTGCATAATTACTATTTCCTTATCGAGGTCATCCAGAATTGCTTTATTAACTCCGTATTGCTGTGTATATTCCCTTGTGGTTGGAAAATAACTTATATCTAAACGTTCATTCTGAATCCGTAACATATTGGCCACATCACACCAATTTAGTGCCTTTATAAGATTGGACTCTACCTCGATCCCCAAAGATTCTATGTATTTTGGAAGCAAGGTTCGGGGACCACACACCTTCACATTTGCACCTTGTAATTTTAGGGCAAAAATATTTGATAAGGCTACTCTGGAATGAAGAATATCGCCTACAATAACTACATTTTTTCCTGCAACATCGCCCAATTTTTCACGAATAGAATAAGAATCCAAAAGGGCCTGGGTAGGGTGTTCATGTGCCCCGTCACCTGCATTTACAATAGCTGCATCCACATGTTGCGAAAGAAAAATACCTGCTCCGGGACTTGGATGGCGCATTACCACCATGTCTACTTTCATGGAAAGGATATTGTTAACCGTATCAATAAGTGTTTCTCCTTTCTTTACGGATGACTGGGCTGCGGAAAAATTAATTACATCGGCGGATAAACGTTTTTCGGCCAGCTCAAAAGACAGCTTGGTTCTTGTACTGCTTTCGAAGAAAATATTTGCAATGGTAATATCACGAAGTGAAGGGACTTTTTTAATTGATCTGTTAATAACCTCTTTGAAGTGATCAGCGGTTTCAAAAATGAGTTGAATATCTCCTTCTTTGAGATATTTAATACCCAATAAGTGTCTAACACTTAATTCGCTCATATATTCTCTATTTACTTACCAAATAAATAATATCCTTTCCATCATTTTCCTTCCACATGACCTTTACCCTCTCTTCATTTATTGCATCTACCTGTCTTCCACGATAGTTTGGTTGAATGGGTAAATGCCTGCTAAAACGACGGTCAATAAGGGTTAATAATTCTATTTCCTTAGGCCTTCCGAAAGATTGGATGGCCGTTAAGGCAGCACGAATACTTCGACCCGTATAGAGCACATCATCTATCAGGACTACCTTTTTACCTTCCACCAAAAAATCAATTTTAGTGCTGCTGGCTTCCAGCGTTTTTTCACCTCTTCTAAAATCATCCCGATAAAAAGTAATATCAAGGAGCCCCAGATTTATTTGTTTAACTCCGTAATCCTCTTTAAGAATTTTTGAAAGTCGTTGCGCAAGAAAAATTCCACGTGGTTGTATTCCTATTAATACGGTCTGTGTAAAATCTAAATGATGTTCTAAAAGTTGACAAGCCAAGCGGTGTAGTATAATGTTAATCTCTTTAGAAGAAAGCAATACTTTTTGACTCATGTGCTAGATAACATACTCTTTTCGACTACAAAAGTAGGGATTTCTCCTTAATATAAATGATGGATTCAAATATTGTATAGGTCTTTCTCTTTCAATATTATGGAAATACCAGAGAAATAAAAAAGTCCTGACGAATATATCAGGACTTTTTCTTTACTACTAGTGAAGCAAACTTCTTAGAAACCTATTTTTTCTTATCGGCTTCCATCTTGTCTTTCAACGCTTGTAATTGCACATTGGCATCACCCAAAGTTGGTTTAGCCTCTTCTGCTGAAGCAGCTGCTTTTTTCTTAGCCGCTTTTACATTGCGTTGTTCCTCTTCTCTAAAAATAGAGGTATGACTTGCTACTACACGCTTGAATTCTTTGTTGAATTCAATAATCTTGAATTCAGCCTCTTCACCTTTAGTCAATTTCTTGCCATCTTCTTTTTCCATATGGCGTTGAGGTATAAATGCGGTTATATCCTCATTAAAATCTATAACGGCACCTTTATCTACTATTTCAGAGATTGAGGATTTATGAACAGTGCCCAGGGCAAATTCCTTTTCATATTTATCCCAGGGATTATCTGTAGTTTGTTTATGGCCCAAACTTAATTTACGACCTTCTACGTCAAGCTCTAATACTTCAACTTCTAAAGTATCTCCAACTGTTACAAATTCTGAAGGGTGCTTTATTTTCTTGGTCCAGGAAAGATCTGAGATGTATATTAATCCATCTATACCTTCTTCCAATTCAACGAAAACACCAAAATTGGTAAAGTTTCTGACAATTCCTTTATGTCTGGAACCAACAGGATATTTTGTTGTAATATCAGTCCATGGATCTGGAGATAATTGCTTAATTCCCAATGACATTTTACGATCTTCTCTGTCAAGGGTTAAAACAACTGCTTCGAGCTGATCGCCAACCTTTACAAAATCCTGTGCTGATCTCAAATGGGTTGACCAGGACATTTCGGAAACATGAATCAATCCTTCCACTCCTTCGGCAACTTCTAAAAACGCACCATAATCTGCAATTACAACAACTTTACCTTTTACTTTATCACCAATTTTTATTTCATCTCCCAGGGCATCCCAAGGATGTTTTTCCAATTGTTTAAGACCTAATTGAATTCTGGATTTATTGTCATCGAAATCAAGAATAACTACATTGAGTTTCTGATCTAATTCCACTACTTCGTTAGGATGATTTATTCTACTCCATGAAAGATCGGTGATATGAACTAAACCATCAACGCCGCCAAGGTCAATAAATACACCGTAGGAAGTAATGTTCTTGACTATACCTTCGAGAACCTGGCCTTTTTCGAGCTGACTTATAATCTCTTTCTTCTGCTCTTCAATATCTGCCTCAATCAATGCTTTGTGTGAAACTACCACGTTCTTGAACTCATGGTTGATCTTTACAACTTTGAATTCCATAGTCTTACCAACATACTGATCGTAATCCCGAATAGGCTTAACGTCAATCTGTGAACCAGGTAAGAATGCTTCAATTCCAAAAACATCCACTATCATTCCTCCCTTGGTTCTGCATTTTACAAAACCGGTTACTACTTCTTCTTTATCATGTGCTGCATTAACCCTATCCCAGGCCATAATAGTTCTGGCCTTTCTGTGTGATAATACCAACTGTCCGCTCTTATCTTCACGGATATCAATAAGAACCTCAACTGTATCACCAATCTTCAGATCTGGATTGTATCGGAACTCATTAAGCGAGATCACACCCTCAGACTTAGCATTAATGTCGATAATGGCTTCACGGTCGGTTAAATGAGTAACCACGCCTTTTACAACCTCTTCATCGGCTGTATCTACAAAGTTTTCTGCAACTAATTTTTCAAATTCTTCCAGCTTGGAATCTTCAACACGCTCTATTCCTTCTTCGTATTTCTCCCAATTGAAATTCTCCAAAAACTCTTTAGGATCCTGTTTTGGAGTCTCTGCTTTTTGTTCTTCTTTTACTTCAGTAGTCTCTACTACCTCTGTTATTGCTTTTTCTTCAGCCATGTGCTGATTAAGTTTGTATTCTGTAGTACTTTCAGGAGTTAAACAATTCCTACAGAAGCTGTTATTTGATTTTTTTTAGTCCTTTCTTTTCTCCTGATTATTTGTAAAAAAGGAGTGCAAAAGTACAATTAAAATGTTGTTTTACAAAGTAGTGTAAGGGAAGGATTAAAATATGGGTCGAGATTTACATATTTCTTAGTAAAATAGATGGGTATTTTGTAACTTCGGGATCACAAATAGTAACAATTAAAATAAACAAAAATGAGTGTTAAAGCAAAATATCAGGCAGTCCTAAATTTAGGTGAACAATTGGGAATAAAAGATGGTAATGTAGTTGAAACAGAAGGCGTTTTAAAGATCAAAGGAGAAGCGCATACCCAATATGAAAAAGACCTAATTTGGGATAAAATAAAAGAAATTGGTGGTGAACACGCCGTAGATGTAAAGGCAAATATTTCTGTAGGGGATAGCTCTGTGTATCATCGTCATGTTGTGAAAAGTGGAGAGTCTCTAAGCAAAATAGCAAAGCACTATTATGGCGACCCCATGAAATATAAACAGATTTTTAGTGCGAATACAAATATTCTGAGTAACCCTGATATAATTCATCCAGATCAGGTATTGATAATCCCTAAGGCTTAATTACCTAATTTATATAAAAAAGAACGCTTTTTAAGCGTTCTTTTTTTGTTTTTCAATAACCTGCAGCGCGTAATAATGGATTCGTTCAAACTGTTCCTTTAAGCCCATATCGCTATTGTCAAATACCATTGCATCCTCAGCTTTCAACAAAGGTGAGGCCGCCCTATTTGAATCTATATAATCCCGCTCTCGAACATTTTTAAGCACCTCCTCATAAGTTACCTTTTCTCCTCTTAAAATCAATTCCTTATAACGCCTAGACGCCCTTATATCGGGAGAAGCCGTCATAAATATTTTAAATTCTGCGTCGGGAAAAACTACGGTTCCAATATCCCTGCCATCCATAACTATCCCTTTTTTCTTTCCCATTATTCTTTGCATGCTTACCAATTTTGCTCTTACCTCTGGGATTATCGAAATTTTACTCACCTGTTTAGAAACTCGCATACTTCTAATTTCCTGCTCCACATTTTTCCCGTTGAGAAACATTTCGGAATAGTCTAATTCCTTGTTTAAATGAAATTTTAGTTTAGCTTTTGGAAGGAGTTCGATTAGTTTATTATGGTCAATATTTTTGTTGTCGATACATTTGTTTTCCAAAGCAAATAGCGTAATTGCCCTGTACATAGCACCGGTATCTACATAAGAATAATTTAAAGCGCTGGCCAGTTCTTTGGCAATAGTACTTTTTCCTGTTGACGAATAACCGTCAATTGCAATTGTAATCTTTCCCATATGTTAAAAGTAGAGAGAAATGAATAAAAGCCAAACTAAAAAAGTCCTCCTTACTTAATTCTAAGCATGAAAGGGCAATTTAGTATCATGAATATTGTCTATAATTTCTTGGCGTTTTTTACTTTTTGGTCAGTAATGGCCTCATCTATTACCTCGCTCATATCCGTTACATAATGAAAAGTTAGTCCTTTTAAGTATTCCTCTTTTATTTCGAGGATATCCTTTCTGTTCTCCTCTGATAGTATTATCTCCTTTATCCTGGCTCTTTTAGCTGCAAGTATTTTTTCTTTTATACCACCTACAGGTAAAACTTTACCTCTTAAGGTAATCTCACCTGTCATAGCCAGGCTTTTTTTGACCTTTTTCTGAGCAAATAAAGAAACTAATGATGTAAGCATGGTAATGCCGGCACTAGGACCATCTTTGGGTGTTGCTCCTTCCGGCACGTGAATATGAACATTATACTTTTCAAAAACTTCAGGGTTTATCCCAAAACTTTCAGCATTGGATTTTATATACTCCATTGCAATGGTGGCAGATTCCTTCATTACTTTGCCTAAGTTCCCTGTTATATTGAGCATACCTTTTCCTTTAGACAAAATAGATTCTATAAAAAGAATATCACCGCCAACACTGGTCCAGGCCAATCCGGTAACAACTCCTGCTATATCATTATTTTCGTATTTATCGCGTTCCATCCTGGCTGGCCCCAATACCTTTTCAACATCAAGGTTGCTAATCTTCACGATATATGACTCCTCAATAGCAATAGATTTAGCTGCATATCGGACCATTTTCGCTATTTGTTTTTCCAGACCACGAACACCGGATTCGCGGGTATATCCCTCAACAATTTTTTCCAGCTGACGTTTCCCGATTTTTAAATCTTTCGATGAGAGTCCATGTTCTTTAAGTTGCTTAGGTAGTAAATGTCGTTTGGCAATTTCCACTTTTTCTTCAATGGTATACCCGGTAACATTTATTATCTCCATTCTATCACGCAAGGCAGGCTGAATTGTAGATAAATTATTAGCTGTTGCAATAAACATGACTTTAGAAAGATCATATCCAAGTTCAAGGAAATTATCATGGAAATCACTGTTTTGTTCAGGATCTAAAACTTCTAACATAGCAGAAGATGGATCACCCTGATGACTAGCTCCTAATTTATCTATTTCATCTAAAATAAAGACCGGGTTTGAAGTCCCTGCTTTTTTAATACTTTGTAAAATCCTGCCGGGCATCGCCCCTATATAGGTTTTACGATGACCTCTGATTTCCGCTTCGTCTCGCAAACCACCTAAAGATATTCGTACATATTCCCTGCCTAATGCTTCGGCCACCGATTTACCCAGGGAAGTCTTTCCAACTCCAGGGGGTCCATAAAGACAGAGAATTGGAGATTTCATATCATTTCGCAGTTTAAGAACCGCTAAATATTCTATTATTCTTTGCTTTACATCTTCAAGTCCATAATGGTCCCTGTCTAAAATTTTCTGAGCCCTCTTAAGATCAAATTTATCCTTGGAATACTCATTCCAAGGCAAATCCAGAAATAAATCCAAATAATTCCTTTGTATGGAATACTCAGCCACCTGTGGGTTCATACGCTGCATTTTGGCCAATTCCTTTTCAAAATGTTCAGCCACTTCTTTATCCCATTTTTTATTCTTGGATTTGACTTGCATTTCATCAACTTCCTCATCATAAGAAACACCACCAAGTTCTTCCTGAATAGTTTTCATTTGCTGATGTAAAAAATACTCACGTTGCTGCTGGTCCATATCATTACGTACCCTGGATTGAATATCTTTCTGAAGTTTCAATTTCTGCAGTTCCACATTCATGTATTTTAATGTGGCGAGTGCCCTGTCTTGCAGATTAGGAATCTCTAATAAGTCTTGCTTATCTTTTGGTGGAATTAGAGCAATTAATACAATTAAAGAAGGCTCAATACCAGATTCTTTTATGAATTTTAACGTTTCTAATTCTTTATGGATTTTTCCATAATGAAGACCAATACAAATATGAGGAACTATATTTAAATTATTTTTTTTTAAGAGATTTATCGCCTTTTTA
>CBDTVT010000019.1:0-27000 GCA_965364275.1 uncultured Eudoraea sp.
AATGTCTCGAGACGGCGCTATGGCCTGCATGAGAAATGTGTTTTCATGCGTAGGGTCACTGTTCTGGATTATTTTTCCCAAATGTCTTGGTTTTGAAATCAATCTGGAGAGAAATCAAAATAAATCAACACTAATTAATGAAACGCTTTATCCAATTATGAATGCCCATTATTTTAATGGTGTTAAAAAACCTATGCCATATACCGATATTAAAGGTCTCGAAAACATTGATAAAGTAATAGATATTAATCAGTCTCCTATTGGAAGAACTCCAAGGTCTAATCCGGCTACCTATACCGGTGTATTTGGAGAAATACGTGCCCTTTTTGCTAAAACACCTGAAGCAGCTATAAGGGGTTATAAACCGGGCCGGTTTAGTTTTAATGTAAAAGGTGGCAGATGTGAAACTTGTCAGGGAGGTGGATTGAGGGTAATTGAAATGAACTTTCTTCCCGATGTATATGTTGAATGTGAAACCTGTAATGGAAAACGATTTAACAGGGAGACTCTGGAAATAAGATATAAAGGGCAATCTATTGCGGATATTCTCGAAATGACTATTGACGAAGCGGTAACCTTTTTCGACCAGATACCAAAGATTTATAGAAAGTTAAAGACTATTCAAGATGTTGGACTAGGTTATATCTCATTAGGACAGCAATCAACTACACTTTCAGGTGGAGAAGCGCAACGGGTAAAACTTGCAACCGAATTGTCTAAGCGTGATACAGGAAACACTTTTTATATTTTGGATGAACCCACTACCGGACTTCATTTTGAGGATATTAGGGTCCTCATGGAAGTTTTAAATAAATTAGTAAACAAAGGAAATACCATTGTGATAATTGAACATAACATGGATGTCATAAAAATGGCCGATTACATAATTGACATAGGCTATGAAGGAGGCCGCGGAGGCGGCATGATAGTTGCGGCAGGGTCTCCTGAAGAAGTGGCTAAAGACGATAAAAGTTATACCGCATTTTACCTTAAAAAGGAATTTAGTTTAAAAAAATCGAAGCTGGAAGTTCGCGGTTAAATCTATAACTTTATGAGATCGACCAGTAAATGACAAAAAAATAAAAATATGAGGAAAGAGAAGGATCATAAAGGATGGAATGAAATTAAAGCCAATGATTCATGGGCCATTTTTAAAATAATGGGTGAGTTTGTAAACGGTTTTGAAAAAATGAGCGCAATTGGCCCTTGTGTTACAATTTTTGGTTCTGCCAGAACCAAAGAGGATGCCAAATATTACCAACTTACTGTAAATGTTGCCAAAAAAGTATCAGAAGCTGGTTATGGTATTATTACAGGCGGCGGTCCTGGTATTATGGAAGCAGGTAATAGAGGAGCACATTTAGCGGGAGGAACCTCTGTTGGGCTGAATATAGATCTTCCTTTTGAACAACATGACAACCCATACATTGATGATGATAAGAGCCTGGATTTTGATTATTTCTTTGTACGAAAGGTAATGTTTGTAAAATACTCGCAGGCATTTGTGGTTTTACCTGGAGGATTTGGCACACTTGATGAACTCTTTGAAGCCATTACGCTAATTCAAACAAATAAAATTGGTAAATTCCCCATTATTCTGGTCGGAAGATCTTTTTGGAAAGGTTTGATAGACTGGATTAAAAGCACAATGCTGAATGCGGGTAATATTAGTAAGAAAGACCTGGAGTTAATACGCATTGTTGATACAGAGGAAGAGGTTGTAGAAATTATTGATGCTTTCTACAAAGGCCATACCTTGAGTCCAAATTTCTAATTATATATGTTGCTACAGCGCATTCCAACTTTTCTATCAATAGCTGCAATCTTGTATTTCATATTTGGGATTAGCAGTATATATGCGCAACATAATAACAGCCTAAAAGCCTCTTTGGAGTCCGAAACCAGAGAAATAAATATCCAACAGGAATTTGAATATTTAAATGATTCGCAGGATACCCTTAGCGTATTATATTTTAATGATTGGGCAAACGCCTATTCCGACAAAAGCACTGCCCTTGCAAAGCGATTCGAGGAGGAATTTAAAAAGAGTCTTCATTTAGCCAAAGAAAAAGATCGTGGCAGGACGGAAATTTTTACCATTGTAGATGATGAATACCGAGCTATCTCCTGGGGTAGAACATTTGGTCTGGATATTATCAAAATTGAACTTAATAGTCCTTTGGCTCCTGGTACTTCTGCTAAATTATTTATTACTTATACTGTCAAGCTCCCACCAAATAAGTATACTCCCTATGGATATAACAAAGAAGGAGGTTATTATTTAAAAGATTGGTATCTGACACCGGCTGTTTATGATGGTCAATGGCAATTGTATTCAAACAAAAATCTTGAAGACCTACATACGGGAAATACAAACACCAATATTATTTTCAGCTATCCTGATTCGTTATTCTTTGGCACTAATTTCAAGGAAGTAAATATAACAGGCTTTCCAGGAAAAAAACAGGCTACATTGGAAGGGGTAAACAGAAAGAGTTGTTACATTATTCTGAATTCACAAAAAAAGTTTACAAAACATGTCACTCCAGAATTAATAGTGGTTACAGATCTCAAGGCAACAAAATATGATGAAATTTCACAGGGTGTTTCAATTAATAGGATTTCTCGTTTTATTCATGATAATCTGGGAGACTTTCCTTATGAGCAGCTATTGGTAAGTGAAGTGGATTTTAATAAAAATCCAATTTATGGGTTAAATCAGCTACCTTCATTTATACGCCCTTATGAGAAGCAGTTCCAGTTTGAAATGACATTTATGAAAACTGCACTTAACAGTTCCATAAGAGAATCCATATTCCTTAATCCAAGAAAGGAAAAATGGGTTACAGATGCCGTGATCAATTACATAATGATCAAATTCGTGGAAGAGTTTTATCCCGATCAAAAACTGCTTGGAAAACTATCTAAGGGATGGCTGATTAAAGGATTTCATTTAGCTCAAATGGACTTCAATGAACAATATTCCTTTTTATATATGTTTACCGCAAGAAAAAATCTTGATCAGGCACTTACCACACCTAATGACTCTCTTATAAAATTTAATCAGAAAATAGCCAATACCTACAAAGCGGGACTCGGCTTGGCCTATCTGGCCGATTACACAAGTGTTGATAACATTGATACAGCTATCAAAGAGTTTTATGAACAATATAAATTAAAACCGGTAAGACCATCTGATTTCGAGCATGTTTTAAAAGAGAATTGCGAGAAAGATATCGATTGGTTCTTTAAAACTTATGTCTCAACAGATGAACGTATTGATTTTAAAATTACCAATGTAATTAAGACATTGGATTCGCTTACTGTGACACTCAAAAACAAAACGGGGACAGATGTACCAATATCCTTATTCGGATTGAAAAAAAACGAAGTAGTATCTGAATTTTGGTTTAATGGAATTAAAACCGAGGAAACTTTTACTATACCTCGAAATTTGGAAGATAAGTTAGTCCTAAATTACGATCATACAATTCCGGAATTTAATGAGAGAGATAACTGGAAAGCTCTAAAAGGTTTCTTTATCAGCAATAAAAAGTTAAAATTTCAATTTTTTAAAGATGCCGAAGATCCTTATTACAATCAAATTTTTTATATGCCAACATTGGGTTTTAATATATATGATGGTCTAGCTCCCGGGATTAGATTTACTAATAAAACACTTCTTGAACGACCTTTTGTATTTGATTTTTCTCCACAGTATTCATTCAGGGAAAAAACATTAGTTGGGAGTGGTAAACTTACCTACAGGCATTATCATGGAAAGAGTGGATTTTACGTTACTAATTATGCGGTGCGTGGATCTTCATCTCATTTTCAAGTCAATTCGCGCTATAGCACATTTACCCCCTCCGTTAGTTTTGGATGGCGCCCTGAAGACCTTATTTCTAATAAGCGGCAGTTACTCACCTTAAGATATGTTAATGTGTTTAGAAATATTGATCCAAACCTTGTTATAGAAACCGATCCCGATTATAGCGTATTGAATGCAAGGTTTAGACATACAAAAAACGGAATTATCGACTATTTTTCATGGTTTGCGGACGCTCAACATTCTACTGATTTTACCAAATTGGCGTTCAATCTCGAATACCGGAAACTGTTCGTAAATAATACCCAATTTAATTTTCGCTTTTTTGCCGGTAAGTTTTTAAGAAACAAGACAAGCGGAGATTATTTTAGTTTTGCCCTGGACAGGCCAACAGATTATTTATTTGATTACAATTACCTGGGTAGATCTGAAGATTCGGGGATATGGAGTCAACAATTAATTATTGCCGAAGGTGGTTTTAAATCTCAATTGGAGAATCCTTTTTCTAACGATTGGATCGCTACCACTAATTCTAGCGTAAATATTTGGAGATGGGTAGAAGTGTATGGCGATTTAGGATTTATCAAAAACCAAAATCAGCCCACAAGATTCGTATATGACTCAGGGATACGTCTTAATTTACTTACAGATTATTTTGAATTATATTTTCCCATATATTCTAATAACGGCTGGGAAATTGCACAGCCGAACTATGCAGAACGAATTCGTTTTATAATCACCCTAAGTCCTAAAACTTTATTAGGGCTTTTCACCAGGCAATGGTTTTAGAAATTATACTATTCTTAAAAAAATCCATTTTTATTTAATTATTTACAATAAATACTTCATTTTGAGTAGTTTTTATCTTTTTTTGTTCGCATAAAACCATTTTTTTTGATTGTAAAAATCATTCGATTTTCTTATTTTTGTTACAAATCTTTCCCTAATGAATTTAAAACTACAAACCAGTGATGACATTTCCTTTGAGGATTTTAGGGCACAGATTTTAAAAGATTATGAAATAGCAATCACCAGCCGGGAATGCAGCCTTTTAGGCAGAAGGGAAGTTCTGACAGGTAAAGCTAAATTTGGAATTTTTGGAGATGGAAAGGAATTACCTCAATTAGCAATGGCCAGATCTTTTAGAAACGGTGACTTTAGAAGTGGTTACTATAGAGATCAAACTTTTATGATGGCACTTGGGCAACTAAGCCCTAAAGACTTTTTTCATGGTCTGTACGCTACTGCAGATATTGAAAAAGAGCCAATGAGTGCCGGAAGGCAAATGGGGGGGCATTTTGGATCTCACAGCCTTAATCCAGACGGTTCATGGAAAGACCTCACCGCACAAAAAAATAGCAGTCCTGATATATCGCCTACGGCAGGTCAAATGCCGCGACTTCTTGGTCTGGCACAAGCTTCAAAAATCTACCGCAATGTCCAAGGGATAGATACCACTAATTTTTCCAATAATGGAAATGAAGTTGCCTGGGGTACAATAGGCAATGCCAGTACATCAGAAGGTCATTTTTTTGAAACATTTAATGCAGCCGGTGTTTTACAAGTGCCCATGATCATTAGTGTATGGGATGATAAATATGGAATTTCAGTGCCTGCCAGATTCCAAACAACCAAAGAAGATATTTCAGAGGTTCTTAAAGGATTCCAAAGAGATGAAAATAACAAGGGTTATGAGATTCTAAGGGTAAAAGGCTACGATTATACGGCACTAATTCATGCTTATGAAAATGCTTCTGAACTGGCAAGGGAAGAACATATACCTGTATTGATCCATGTAACTGAACTGACGCAACCTCAGGGGCATTCCACTTCAGGATCACAGGAAAGGTATAAAAGTGAGGATAGATTGCTCTGGGAAAAAGAAAATGATTGCAATAAGCGATTCAGAGAATGGATACTAGAAAACAAAATAACTGATAATGCATCTTTGTCAGCTATAGAATTAGCAATTAAAAAAGAGGTTAGGACTGCAAAAAAAGAGGCCTGGATAGAATTCTTATCTCCTCATAAAGAGGCTAAAAAAAATCTAATAGCACTTTTGGACAAACTGGCTATAAATAGTCCCAATAGGGCATCTATAACTAAAATCAAGAATGACCTTATTGCCATTGAAGAGCCACTAAAAAAAGATCTGGCTTCAAAGTCAAGAAAAGCCCTTCGCCACGTATTAGGTGAAAATTCTAAGGAAAAAGATGCCTTGTTAAAATGGGTTGAAAATTTTCTTAAAGACTCACAAATAAAATTCAGCTCCCACCTCAATAGCGAATTGTCCAACAAGGCAATAAACATTCAAGAAATAAGACCTATATACGATTCTAATCCTGAAAAGGTAGATGGAAGAATTATTCTTAGAGACAACTTTGACAAGCTTTTTGGCAAATATCCACACGCCCTCATTTTTGGAGAAGATAGTGGGGCTATTGGCGACGTAAACCAGGGGTTGGAAGGTCTTCAGAAGAAATATGGCGAATTGCGGATTGCTGATACAGGTATACGAGAGGCTACTATTATTGGTCAAGGGATTGGTTTGGCACTAAGGGGTCTCAGACCTATAGCGGAAATACAATATCTGGATTATCTATTATATTGCCTGCAGACTCTTAGTGATGATTTGGCAACAATACTTTATCGTACGGTTGGCAAACAAAAGGCACCACTAATAATTCGCACCAGGGGACATCGCTTGGAGGGTATTTGGCATTCTGGCTCTCAAATGGGGGGTATTATTCACTTCCTTCGGGGGATTTATGTGTTGGTGCCCAGGAATATGACTAAAGCAGCCGGCTTTTACAATACATTGATGAAAAGTGATGAACCGGCATTAATTATTGAAAGTTTAAACGGGTATAGGCTTAAGGAAGACAGACCTAATAACCTGGGTGAAATTTGCACCCCTATCGGAGTGGTTGAAATTGTTAAAGAAGGCACGGATATTACACTTTTGTCCTACGGTTCTACGCTGCGTATCGTTCAAAATACGGCTCAGGAATTAAAAGAAGTAGGAATTGATGCGGAGGTGATTGATGCACAGTCCTTACTCCCTTTTGACCTTACAAATACCGTCCTGAACAGTATCAAAAAAACCAGTAGACTGTTGGTCATTGATGAAGATGTACCCGGCGGATGTGCAGCCTATCTCATGCAGGATATTATAGAACGTCAGGGGGCTTATAAATACCTGGACAGTGCACCTCAAACCCTTACGGCAAAAGCTCACAGACCAGCCTATTCTTCAGATGGGGACTATTTTTCTAAACCAAATGCAGAAGACATATTTGAAAAGGTATATGATATTATGCATGAGGCATATCCAACTGAATATCCAAAACTTCGCTGAGAGAAATACTCTATAATTACTTTATTATGGTTTCGATTCAGATATATTTATTTAAATATGATGGCGCTATTCTGTCATATTACAATAGGTAGATTCTAAACTATTTGATAAAAAGTTATTAAAAAAAGCTTACTTTAGATTCTCCAATCTTAAAATGAATGACTAAAAAACTTAAAAGTGATATTGGTCTGGCAGTTCTGCGTATTTTTCCTTCTGCCTTTTTATTGTCTCATGGTATTCCCAAATTGCAAAAACTTTTAAATGGAGATTTTGAATTTGCCGATCCCATAGGAATCGGAGCTACACCTTCTCTGTTTCTTGCAGTTATTGGTGAAGTCATTTGCCCTATACTTGTAATAATTGGTTATAAAACCCGTTGGGCCACTTTACCAATTCTGATATTAATGGCTGTGGCCGCCTTTATTGTACACGGTTCAGATCCTTTTGGAATAAAAGAACTCGCTCTTTTGTACTTAGTTTGTTTCGCGGTTATAATGCTACTTGGTCCAGGACGTTATAGTATCGACAAAAAGTAAATTTTCTAAATTATTTTGACCAGAAGTTCTTTCAGAAGATCAGCTTGCGAAATATTATAAGCCCCTACCCCCTTCCCTTTTAAGTCCATTTCTCTTAAATAAGTAATAATACTGCTAACGCGCTTCATGGGATAATTTCTGGACGCAACCTGAAACTCTCCCACAAAATAAGGGTTGATCCGTAAAGCTGAAGCCACATTCTTAGGAGAATGGTCCGACAGTCCATGATATTGAAGTAACTGTGTGAAAAAGTTATGCAACAGGCTCACTGTAACAACAAAAGGGTTGTCCTTTGGATTCTGTGCAAAATAATTGATTATCATGGTAGCTTTGACAACATTTTTTTCTCCTATAGCCTTTTTTAATTCAAAATTATTGTAATCCTTACTTATACCTATATGTTTTTCAATAAGATCGGGGTTGATCTCGGTGTTCTTTGGAAGTACTAATTGTAATTTTTCTAATTCATTATTAATTCTACTCAGGTCTGTTCCCAAATACTCTACTAATAAAACTGAGGCCTTATGTGAAATCGCATAGCCCTTCTGTTTTAAGGTTAGTCTAATCCAATCTGAAACCTGATTTTCATACAGTTTTTTACTATCAAAAATGACACTTCCATTAGCCAGAAGAGTTTTGTGCAATTTTTTGCGTTTGTCCAATTTTTTGTATTTATAACAGAAAACCAGCACTGTTGAAGTTTGTGGATTGGCAGCATAAGCACTTAATTCCTCTATGTTTCTGGATAAATGCTGTGCTTCCTTCACAATGACTACCTGTCGTTCGGACATCATTGGATATCTCTTTGCATTGGACAATACCTGTTCCAGAGATACTTCCTTGCCGTATAAAACCATTTGATTAAAGTCCTTCTCTTCCTCGGTAAGAAGGTTATCACTAATAAACTGAGCTATTTTATCAATATAATAAGGTTCATCACCCATCAAAAAATATATAGGGCTTATGTTCCCGTTTCGGATGTTATTTACAATCTGCTTTACTTCTTCCATCCAAAAAAAATTACCAAATTTGTTTTATGCTATCTCTCAACTTTCCTGGCTACAATTTCCGATTCAAAAGTAGCGAAAATAAGCAGCAGATTTTTGACATAATTCGTAAAAAATTTGTTAGCCTGCAGCCGGAAGAATGGGTACGGCAGCATGTAATTCATTTTTTATGCGTGGATAAAAAGTATCCAACGTCTCTAATTAATGTTGAAAAAACCTTATCATTAAACGGTTTGAGAAAAAGATATGACATTGTAGTCTTTAATACAGATGGCAGTATTCATATTCTTGTAGAATGCAAATCGCCAAACATCATAATCTCACAAAACGTTTTTGATCAGATTGCACGTTATAACCTAAAAATGAAAGCAGAATACCTTATGGTCACCAATGGATTAGATCATTTTTACTGCAATATGAATTATGAAGAAGAAAAATATTCTTTTTTAAGGCAAATTCCTGATTTTAGCCGTTAATTTGCAACCGTTTTGAAATTTGCAATCGTCATACTTAATTGGAATGGAGAAGCGCTACTGGAGCGCTACCTGCCTTTGGTGGTTCAATATTCCGGTAACGCGGATATCTATGTAGCAGATAACGCCTCTACTGATGGTTCTGTGGCTTTTGTAAAAGAAAACTTTCCCAATGTAAACCTTATTCAAAATAGTTCAAATAACGGATTTGCTAAAGGATACAACGACGCATTAAAACAGGTGGACGCGGACATTTATTGTCTTTTAAATTCCGATGTTGAAGTTACACCCGGTTGGCTCGAGCCTATAAAAGAAGCATTTCTAAAATTTCCGGATGCCTCCATAATACAACCTAAGATTCTTGATCTGTTACAAAGAGATTGTTTTGAATATGCGGGAGCAGCAGGTGGTTTTTTAGATCAGTTTGGATATCCATTCTGCAGGGGGCGCATTTTTCAGGCCATCGAAAAAGATGAAGGTCAGTATGATGATACTACAGAAATTTTCTGGGCAACTGGTGCCAGTATGTTTATAAAAAGTGATGTTTTCGATAGCCTTGGAGGATTTGATGAGGACTATTTTGCGCATCAGGAGGAGGTTGATCTATGTTGGCGAGCACAAAATAAAGGATTAAAGGTTTACTACGTTGGAGCATCATATGTTTATCATCTAGGAGGTTCAACATTAAGTAATATGAACCCAAAAAAAACTTTTTTGAATTTTAGAAACTCACTTTTTTCTATTACTAAAAACCTCCCGCGAAAAAAGGCATTTTCTATAATTTTTGTTCGGCTTTTCCTTGATGGTATCGCGGCTATTAGATTTATTTTACAGCTTAAACCTGCTCATTGCTGGGCTATTGTTAAAGCACATTTAAGCTATTACAGGCATTTTGGTAAAATGTATAAGAAAAGGGAAAAGGACAATTTTATCCCATTGTATTACATTACAAAATCCATAGTATGGTCCTATTTCGTATATCAGGTAAAGAATTTTAACATTTTAGTAAAAGATTAACTAATTTTGAGAAATTAAAGGAAATCAAATGTCATAATTTTACCATGAATTAGGCGAAAGTTGATTTAAACAAACAATTAATTTTATATAAACATTATTATGAAAAAATTTATTCTAGGCTTTATTGGAATGGCAGTACTTTTATCATCTTGCGTATCGCAAAAGAAATATGCTGATTTAGAGTCGAAACAAAAAGAGACACAGGACCTGTTAAATTCTGCTACAGTTAAATTGAATTCCTGTATTGAGGAAAAGGCAACGGCAGATGCAAGATTGCAAACTTTGGAAGATCAGAATTCATTTCTGAAGGCAAACAATCAGGAGTTAATAAATAATATGGGGAACTTAACTACCCTAACAACAAAGGGTGCAGAAAATCTTGAAAAATCTTTGGAAAGTCTTCAGGAAAAAGATCTCACCATTCGTAAATTACAAAATGCAATCACCAGAAGAGATTCTGTAAACCTGGCACTAGTACAAAGCCTGAAAGGTGTTCTTGGAAATTTAGATGACCAGGATATTGAGATCAATGTTGAAAAAGGCGTAGTTTTTATTTCCATTTCGGATAAACTATTATTTAGCAGCGGAAGCTATAATGTTACGGCAAGAGCTAAGGAAATATTAGGTAAAGTTGCGCAAGTTGTAAACAACAAACCCGATTTTGAGTTTATGGTAGAAGGACATACCGATGATGTTCCTTACAGGAAAGGTGTCTTATTAGACAACTGGGATTTAAGTGTAAAAAGATCTACAGCTGTAATTCGTATTTTACAAAATGATTATAAAGTAGATCCAAAAAGGATGACTGCGGCCGGTAGATCACAGTATATTCCTATTTCTCAAACTGAAAAATCCAAAAACAGAAGAACAAGAATTGTAGTTCTTCCAAAAATTGATCAGTTCTATAGCATGATTGAAGAAGGAATGAAAGATCCTGCTATTAACGACTAAACATTAAATAATTTTATAAAAAAACCGCGGTCAATGACGGCGGTTTTTTTATATAATATCAGGATCTCCTTTGCCTTCCCTAAGTACTTCCGGTACGTCTCCTGAAAGATCAATAACAGTAGATCCTATATTGCCTCCATATCCTCCATCAATAACAATATCTACCAAGTTTTGCCACTTTTCAAAAATTAATTCAGGATCTGTAGTATATTCCAAAAGTTCATCTTCATCGCGAATTGAGGTTGATACAATTGGGTTCCCTAACTCTTCAACCAAAGCCCTTGCAATATTATTGTCAGGAACTCTTATACCCACAGTCTTTCTTTTCTTAAAATCCTTGGGCAATTTACTGCTTCCGGGCAATACAAAAGTATAAGGGCCGGGAAGGGCTCTCTTAAGAATCTTGAATGTCGGAGTATCTAATTGCCTCACATAATCTGAAAGATTACTAAGGTCGGCACAAACAAAGGACCAGTAAGCTTTTTCTAATTTAATTCCCTTTATACGCGCAATTTTTTCCATGGCTTTTGTACTGGTAATATCACAACCCAAGCCATAAACCGTATCCGTAGGATATATGATTAAACCTCCTTTTCGCAGAATGGATACAACCTTATCTATTTCTTTTGGATTAGGATTCTGTTCGTATATCTTAATGAATTCAGCCATTTTCTTAATAGATATTTGGAGTAAATATAATTGCGGTCAAACACAAATGAAAGGAATAGGAATACTATTTAACCTGATAGACACGTACATAATCTACCTCCATAACGGTAGGAAAAATGTCATCATTAACTCCTTCCAAACCTCCCCAATCACCTCCAACAGCTATATTCATTAAAAAATAAAATGTCCCTGAAAAAGGCCAATTTTCGACATTAGATATAGAAGGCCGCGGAAATATGAGCTTAATATTCTCCATATCATCTATGTAGAATTTCAGGTACTTGTCGGTCCACAGAATGCCATAATTATGAAATTCTTCTTCTATCGTCTCCAGTAAAACCGGTCCGGAAGTTACTTGTGTCCCATCTTTATGATTGTTAGCAACACTGTGAATGGAAAAATGAGTCTGATTAGGCTCAAAACTTACGTACTCCATGATATCTATTTCACCACAAGCCGGCCATCCCGCCGTTTGAATCGTAGTGCCCAGCATCCATAAGGCCGGCCATAAACCGTTGCCCTTATGATCAGGGATTTTTGCCCTGATCTCCATCCTACCATATTTAAAATGGGTTGTACTATTTAATCGTGCAGAAGTGTATTCCACTGTTCCCGGACCCAGTTCTGTTTTTTTCGCTATTATTTTAAGTGTTCCGTCGCTAACCGCAACATTTTCGCCTTCGGTATAATTCTGTAGTTCATTATTTCCCCAGCCGTGTGCACCCGTCTCAGAAATCCAATTTTCTTTGGTAATCGTATCTCCATCAAATTCGTCCTGCCAAACCAAAACTGCCTTATCCCAGTAATCAGCGGCATTAACATCAGGTAAACTATTAGTATCAATGGGCACGGGCAAAACTGCTGCCTGATCTTCCTGTGGATTGCTCGTACTACATCCAATCAGGAATACAGTAAAAAGGAAAAGAATATTCTTATACATTATTTTAAATTGGTCTGTTCTATTTTCCAAAGATAATATGAACTCTTATGGCTAGCTACTTAATTCGTCAATAGGTCAATATCTACTTCAATGTTAATTCATAGTCATAGATATTCTAATGATCAATAATTTCCAGTTTGGCAAATCGAAGAAGCAGCTTTTTTATATCACCTTTTACAAATTGTATTTCTGCCTTCTTGTCATTCCCGGCTCCTTCAATACGCAATACTTTACCACGACCAAAACGAGTATGATTTACCAAAGTACCTTCTGATAGATTTGGATCTATAGTATTTGTATTTCCAATTGGTTTGGATAATTCCGGTTTTAGTTTTCTAAGTTTTCGTAGTTGATTTTCATTGGGTTTTCCAACACCTGGTGGAATACCATTTTCAGGCTTAAGCTGTCGCAATCTTGACTTATCAACTTCACCAAAAATATCGGTATTAATTAAAGGTTTATATCGATAGGTATCAACAGGAGTCAGGTTCTCGATATACTTATCCTCTATTTCTTCAATAAAACGACTGGGTTCAGCATCAATTAATTTGCCCCAGCGATATCTGTTTTGGGTATATGTTAGATATGCCTGTTCCTCGGCACGGGTTAGCGCAACATAAAATAGCCTGCGCTCCTCTTCCAACTCACTTCGTGTATTCATGCTCATTGCAGAAGGGAAAAGATCTTCTTCCATCCCTACAATATAAACAAAAGGAAACTCCAATCCTTTTGCAAGGTGAATGGTCATTAGAGCCACCCGATCATCATCGCCGGTGTCCTTATCCAAATCTGTGGCCAGTGCTACATCTTCCAGAAACTCAGTAAGATCGCCTTTTGCATCCGCCAATTCCTTTTGCCCTTCAACAAAGTCTTTGATGCCATTTAATAATTCTTCAATATTCTCCATTCGGCCAATACCCTCGGGAGTACCGTCCTTCTTAAACTCCAGGAGGATACCGGTTTTCTTAGCCACGTGCTCAGCCAGAGTAAAAGCATCCGCATTCTCATTCATAATCTGAAAACTCTTTATCATATTAGTAAAATCTTCGAGTTTTCTTTTTGTACCTGTATTAATCTTTAAATCTATTTTATCTAAATTCTCCATTACTTCAAATATTGATCTTGAGTAATGGTTCGCGGCTACCGTTAGTCTGTCAACTGTGGTTTGGCCAATACCGCGAGTAGGGAAATTAATAACTCTTTTTAAAGCCTCTTCGTCATTTGGGTTGATTACGAGTCTAAGATAGCACAGCAAGTCCTTGATTTCTTTTCGCTGATAAAAAGAAAGTCCTCCATAAATCCTATATGGAATATCTCTTTTTCTTAAGGCATCTTCAATGCCTCGGGATTGAGAGTTTGTGCGATATAGAACCGCAAAATCTCCATTTGCCCGCTGGTTTTGCATTCTATTTTCAAAAATAGACCCTGCCACATATCTTCCTTCTTCAGCATCAGTAGTACTTCTGTGCAATTTTATTCTAGTACCCTCATCATTTGCTGTCCAAACTACCTTTTTCAGTTGGTTTTTATTGTTGGCAATGATTGAATTTGCAGCATTAACTATATTTTTGGTAGAGCGGTAATTTTGCTCTAACCTATACACGGCAACATCGTCATAGTCCCGCTGAAAGTTTAAGATGTTCGTTATGTTTGCGCCTCTGAAAGAGTAAATACTCTGAGCGTCATCGCCTACAACGCAAATATTTTGAAAGCGGTCAGCTAGCGCTTTTACAATAAGATATTGAGAGTGATTAGTATCCTGATACTCATCTACCAGAATATATCTGAACCTTTCCTGATATTTCATTAAAACTTCTGGAAAACGGCTTAATAATTCATTGGTACGCAAAAGTAAGTCATCAAAATCCATTGCACCGGCTTTAAAGCATCGGTCTACGTAGTTTTGATAAATATCACCCAGCCTGGGACGCTTTGCCATGGCGTCTGCCTCCATTAATTCGGGATTTTGGAAGTAGGCTTTAACGGTAATTAAACTGTTTTTGTAGGATGAAATACGATTTTGAATTTGTTTGTATTTATAAATGTCCTTATCTAATCCCATTTCTTTAATTATCGATGAAATTAAACGCTGTGAATCCTGAGTGTCATAAATGGTGTAATTACTTGGATAACCTAATTTATCACCATCAAAACGAAGTAAACGGGCAAAAATGGAGTGAAAAGTTCCCATCCATAAGTTCTTTGCTTCAGAGCCCCCCACAATACTGGCTATTCGCTTTTTCATTTCTCTCGCAGCCTTGTTTGTAAAGGTAAGTGCAAGAATATTAAAGGGATCAACGCCCTGCCCCATTAAGTGGGCAATTCTAAATGTAAGAACCCTGGTTTTTCCTGAACCGGCCCCGGCAATTACCATAAGAGGTCCTTCCTTGTGTAAAACAGGGCCTTTTTGAGCGTCATTTAAATCATCCAAAAATGTATTCAAGCTAGAGGCATTTTATAAAGTGAATTTAGCCATAATTAACCTCATGAAAAAGTTATAAACTAATATTTATGAACTTTGACTTCGTATTGTCTGCAATTTGAATATATTTAGAAAATCTATTTAACTACATGGCAAAATACTTACTTTTTAACTCCTTATTCTGCCTTCTATTCGGATTTACTTCTTTGCATTCGCAAACAAAAGAATCGGGTCCGGTTATTACCGGATATGGGGAAGTTTGGAGCATAAAGAATCCCGATTTCAAAACCAATCCCGCAAAAGAATACAAGGTGGTTTTTGATATAATGAACACTTCCGAATCCTCTGAACAGCTAAATAAAAGTATTGAAACGGCAGCTCGATTTTTAAATATGCACGCTCAGAGTGGTGTTCCGCTTGCCAATCTTAAAGTTGCCCTTGTAGTGCACAATAATGCCTCTAAAGATCTTCTGAAAAGTTCGGAATATAAAAGTAGATACGGTACAGATAATCCAAACGAAGAATTAATACAAAAACTTTTAGATGCCGGTGTTGAGATTGTATTTTGCGGTCAATCGTCCCTTTCGCGAAATATTCCTATTTCCGAAACAATTGATGGCGTTGAGCTGGCCTTATCTGCTATGACTGCATTAATTCAACTTCAGAATGATGATTTTCAACATATAAAATTTTAATACCATGAACAAATTAATACTAGTAACAGCATTTCTTTTCGGAAGCATATCAATGGCCCAGAAGCTGAACCTAACTAATGATTATAAACTTGTTGAAGATAAGGTTATTGAATGGAGAAGAGAAATACACCAAAATCCGGAATTGTCCAATCGTGAATTCAAGACTGCAGAAAAAATAGCTGCACATTTAAATTCATTGGGCATAGCGGTGCAAACTGGTGTTGCTCATACCGGAGTAGTTGGTGTTTTGAAAGGGAATCAACCGGGAAAAGTTGTAGCATTAAGGGCCGACATTGATGCGCTACCCGTGACTGAGCGTAATGATCTGGAATTTAAATCTACGGTTTCTTCAGAATTTCTTGGTGAAAAGGTAGGCGTCATGCATGCCTGTGGGCATGATACACATACGGCAATTTTAATGGGCGTAGCAGAGGTTCTGTCCAAAAACAGGGATAAAATAAAAGGTTCAGTAAAGTTTATATTTCAGCCTGCAGAAGAAGGACCGCCTCCGGGGGAAGAAGGCGGTGCACTACTAATGGTTAAAGAAGGCGTATTAAAAAATCCGGATGTAGATGCAATTTTTGGATTGCATATTAATTCTGCTACCCCTGTAGGCGTCATTAGATATAAATCCGGGGGCACAATGGCATCGGCACAACGTTTTGTAATCAATGTGAAAGGCAAGCAAACCCATGGGTCCCAACCCTGGTTGGGTGTAGACCCTATTCTTATTAGTGCAAAAATTATAGAAGGGCTGCAAACAATCATTAGCAGAGAATCTGATCTTACCAATGAGGCGGCTGTCATCTCCGTTGGTAAAATAAAAAGCGGGGTTCGTTTTAATATTATTCCTGAAAGTGCAGAATTGATTGGTACCATCCGGACACTGGATTACGATATGCAAAAAATGATTAACCGAAGAATGCAGGAAATGGTGCCTGCTATAGCTAAGGCTTATGGTGGTGAGGCATCGTTAGAAATTCACACAAATACAGCTATTACCTATAATGACCCAGACCTTGTTGTTCAAATGTTGCCCACTATACAACGTGCTGCTGGTGAGGTTAATGTCCAGACTCAGAACGCCGTTACCGGGGCGGAGGATTTCTCATATTTTCAGCAGCAGGTACCCGGGTTTTTCTTCTTTTTAGGTGGGATGACACCTGATTCGGAGGAGTCTTTTCCACACCATACCCCAGATTTTATGATTGATGATAGCGGTTTACTTCTAGGGGTAAAAACGCTTACGGAAATGAGCCTGGATTACTTAAATATGTAAGAATGGATTTTCTAACAGCCTTTAAACCGATAATTAATTACAAACATTCTATTTTAGAATACAATTATTTGACAAAGAAAGAATTGAAACTCTAAATGAGCTATTTTTGTGTCGCATTTTATAAGCAGGATTAAAAATCCTATTTTTTAATTAATCTAAATTCCTATGAATAGAATTACTTTATCACTACTCCTTTTAGTTTTGACAGGAACTATCTTACATGCGCAAAATAAAAAAGAGCTTATAGCTCAGGTTAACACATTGAATGCAGAGTTGGAAAGCACTAAGGCAGAACTTTTAGAATCCAATAAAAATGAAAAAATAAGTACAGCCAGGGCAAATTCTTTTGAAGGTCAGTTACAGGGGTTGGAGGAAAATAATGCTGCATTAATGCAAAACTTAAATAACCTCACGGCGCAATCTAATAACAAGCTGGACAACCTGAGCAGTGTAATGGAAAGTCTGAGAAGGAAAGAAGCGGAACTGAAATTTATTAACGATGCATTAACCAGTAATGACTCTATTTCGCTGCTCGTGCTTACCAATTTCAAGCAAACCTTGGGGGAAAATGCAAATATAAAAGTTGAAAGTGGATCAGTTATTGTAATTATGGATCATGCCACTTTATTTGGAGCCAATTCTAACAATACAGAATTACAAGCCGGAGCTACAGAACCTCTTAGTAAAATAGCAGGAGTAATTAAAGCAAATCCTGATATGGCTGTTACTCTTGAATTCCACACGGATGATGCCAGCAGCTGGGATATTGTCTATGGACAGGCTGCTTCGGTAACCACAATTATTGGCAATACTACGGATGTTAAAGCAAAACGAATTGCAGTCTCCAGAAAAACAGACTTATCCAATTCTTTATATATTAAGCTACACCCCAATTTCAATTTATTCTACCTCGCCGTAAGACAAAATATGAAGAAATGAAAGAAGGAATCCTCTGATATGGTTATAATGGAACTTTCCTATTAAGATAAAATGAAGCTATAATTTTTTAAATAATCTAACGTTCTACATCCATAAACCAAACTAAATTACCAAAACATGACTGGGGACGGAATTTTTCAACTATTCGCATATTTATTACCAGCCGTAGTTACCGGAGCTATAGCTTTTTATTTTTTTAGATTACATACCAGAAACGAGGAAGGTCGCAGAAGATTTTTACTTCACAAAGATTCGCAGAAAGATGCCATGCCTATACGCTTGCAAGCCTATGAGCGGATGGCACTGTTTTTAGAGCGAATCTCAATACCCAGTCTGGTGGTACGAGTGGCGCCAAAATCTGCTGATAAAAATGCTTATGAGCAATTATTGATCCGAAGTATTGAAAACGAATTCGATCACAATTTGTCACAACAGATCTATATGAGTGATGATTGTTGGAATATAATTAAAGCTGCTAAAAATGCTACAATTCAATCCATAAGAAAAGCTGGAATGAGTGAATCTGACTCCGCTGACAAGTTGCGTGAAGATATTCTAAATGAAACTATGGATAAACAATCTCCTTCGGCAACGGCTCTTGCCTATGTGAAAAAGGAAATTGGAGAAATTTGGTGATTAGTTTTAAGGAATGTGAATTACTGTTCCGGTTCAAAAGCACTTATTTCAACATTTTTAGTCTTTGCAAACTCAAATCCCTTTTGCCACCAGGATGTCATTTTCTCCTTATCGAAGATTAGTGAATTTGTTGTCAATACCGTAGGGGTGTAATAAAAATTGATTATTGCATTATTGTTGTTGGCAACGTATTTTCCAATTCTGATGTTCTGACGCTCAATTCTATCTAACATAAATGCAAACATACTTGTCAGAAGTGAAAATGCATTCTTGGAAGGCATTCTGTTAAAGTGAGTTACTTCAGTATGTAAAATAATAGCATCTACCTCTGTTGCCCCTCTCATAATCGCCTCTTCAATGGGTACCATACTGCCAAGTCCTCCATCGGCATATTCACAACCTTCTTTTCGTACCAAGCTCATAAAAGGCGTATAATTGCAAGAAATCCAAATCCATTCACAAAAATCTTCATACTCAAAGTCTTTAATAGACTTGTACTCAACAGCATTTAGAGAGAGATTGGAAACTGTAACTACAATGTCCTTTGGTCCGGATTTAAGAATCTCAAATTCTTCAGGTGTGATAGTGTTTTTTATAAGTTCTAAAAGATTATGGCTTTCACCAAAAGTTCTGCTACCCCTGTAAAAGTTCTTTAGCACATTCCAGTGGTTTATGCCAATATTGGCCACACCATATTTATTTTGAATCACAAAAGGGCAGTTGCTAAAGATACTGTCCTGATTCACCGAAGTATAAACTTCCTTTATTTTTTGAATCTTTTGAAGTGCCAGATGCGAAATTAGCAAGCTACCTGTAGATGTCCCAAGGAAAAGGTCATAATTGTGACCTAATTCCTGCATCAGGTATTGAGCAACCCCTCCTGCAAAGGCCCCTTTACTTCCACCACCGGATATAACTAAAGCTCTCATTCTGCCTCCAATTTACTTTTTATATAACGCAATTCTTTTCCATTTAGTTCTTTGGACAATTTAAGTAATCGCTCTTTTTGTTTGTCGTCTTTTAATAACCTTTCTATCAAGTTTCTGGCAAAATTTCTGAATTGCCAGGAATGATGAACTGAGGCATCAATTAAATCCAGCAGATTTTGATCTGTCAAAGGAAAAACCTCAGATAGTAAAGAAAAGGCATTCTGCCTTACCTCAAATGAATATTCAGCTGAGGTATATCCGAATAATTCTTCGGTATAATCTGCCTTCTGTACATCATCTAAATAGTCTTTCGTTAATACCGCCAAAAACAACCAAAGCAATCGTACATTTTTATTGGGAAGGCCAATAACTCCCTTAGTTCTTTCTAAATATGCTATTCTATCATTTGGATAGGATATCCACAAACGGTAAAGTGCATTTTCAATTGTAATATAACTTTTATCCTGCAATAATGATTCAAATTGTTTTTTAAGTCCGGAAGGAATTCTATCGGTTGTAATACATAAAGACTGTCTTGTCAGCAAGTCTTTAGTAGTAAAAGCATTTTTTAAAAAACTTTCGGACAAAGATTTATGATAGTCCAGGATGATATTTTCTTTTATCCTGGGCGATGAATTATTATCCCATACCTTTTTAATTAGTTGTTCATTATTGGTATTACTGGATGTCAATTCCCATTGAAGGTCAAAATAAGTTTGCAAATCAGTAGAAGATGATTCAAGTAATATTTTTGCCTCATCAAAAGGAAATTGTGTGCTTTTCAACCAAGTTTGCTCAAATTCTAACAAGTTCATTTCACTAACTCGTTGCATCTCGGAGATAAAATCAGATATAGTCACATTGGAATACTGATATTTGTTCAAATACGACTGAATACCTTCTTTATATGCTTTATCACCAAGCATATTTCTAAGAATGTGAAGTGCCCAAGCACCTTTTTCATAAAAGGTTAAACTACTCGCTTTAGGATTCGTTAGCGCTTCACCTTTTCCCTGACTGGATAATTTTTGCAATTGTTTAGCAGATTCATATAATTTCCAATAAAAATAATCTTCACCAAATAGTTTTTTTTCTGCCAGCAGTGCATAATATGTGGCAAATCCTTCATGAAGCCAGTGATGATTCCCATCTTTCTCAGTTACCAGATTCCCAAACCACTGGTGGGCCATTTCATGAGCGTTCACATTTACATAATTCTTATC
Source organism: uncultured Eudoraea sp. (assembly GCA_965364275.1). Lineage (GTDB taxonomy): Bacteria > Bacteroidota > Bacteroidia > Flavobacteriales > Flavobacteriaceae > Eudoraea. The sequence continues at coordinate 20,904 of CBDTVT010000019.1, forward strand.
CACAAAAGCAACACTGTCTATTACAAACCCATCAGAAAAAATGGTAGTCCCCGTATTTTCCATCCCCGCATATAAAAAATCACGTACAGGTATCTGTTTGTAATTCTGCCATGGATAGGCTATCCCGATTTCATCTGAAAGAAAATCTAAAATTTCCCCGCTATACCTGTAGGTTGGTTCTTCTTTTAAGCTATCCTGGGGGTAATAATAAAGCTCTATAGGAATTCCGCTCTTACTTTTAAACTTCTGACAGTTATAATTCCCAATTGCAAAAGCCAGCAGATAACTGCTCATTGGCTTGTTCATATCAAAGAACCAGGTTCTCAGGGATTCATTTAAAAGCGTATCCTTTAATTTACCATTTGCGATAACTTTATACGCTTTATCAAAAGTGATACTAAGATCAAACTCAACTTTCTCATTCATATCATCAAAACTGGGAAGCCAGTGACTGGTATATTTTCCCTGGCCCTGGGTCCATATTTGATTATTATCAGGAATTGAGTCTTCCCATCCTAAAAAGTAAACCGTTTGCTCTGGAATTGTGGAATAGTCCAGTGTTAACTTATACGTTTTGTCCTCTTTAAGTTTTTTATAAAAAATTATTTTTTCTTTAGTATTTGAATGTCGCACTTTTTTGCCGTTCAATAAAACAGATGAAAAGTCCATGTTTTTGGCATCTAAAAAAACAGAATCCGTCTTATTAAGTACTTTAAAGGAATACGTTACTTTACCATTTATTCTTTTATAATCTGGATCTGGAATTATATCTATATCCGCTTTAAAGAAATCAACTGAAGGCTGCGACTGACTAAATAAAAAACCCGTTAAAAGAAAGAATAAAAGTGAATTAATAAAATTCATAATTGTTATTGTACAATTCTCAGGCCAAAATTAGCATTTTGTGGTATTGCAGTTGTATGCAGTAACCATTATTTTTGTTCCATGAATACGAACTATCTTCAAACTCCTGTTACTTATCTGAAAGGTGTTGGTCCAAACAGGTCTGAATTACTGCACTCGGAGTTAGGGATAGTAACTTACCAGGATTTGATTAATCTGTTTCCCAATAGGTATATAGATAAAACAAGGTATTATAAAATTAATGAGTTACAAAGAGGAAATGCAGATGTTCAGCTTATTGGGAAAATCATCCATATTAAAACTGTAGAGCAAAAAAAGGGAAACCGGCTTGTCGCTACATTTCAGGATGCTACCGGCGAAATGGAGCTGGTTTGGTTCCGTGGACAGAAATGGATTCGTGAAAATATTAAATTGAATACTCCTTATGTCATTTTTGGAAGAACTAATTGGTTTAGTGGCAAATTTTCAATGCCACACCCGGAATTGGAAATACTTTCCGAGCATGAAAAAGGGATAAAGGTGTCTTTGCAACCTATATATCCCTCCACAGAAAAACTAAGTGCCAGGGGGATTACGAACAGAGTAATCAGCAAATTGGTGCAACAATTGTTTATAGAAACAAAGGGAGAATTTAAAGAAACCCTCTCCCCTACTATACTTGATGAACTCAGGCTGGTTTCAAAAACTGAGGCAATGTTCAATATTCACTTTCCTAAAAACCTTAAACTATTATCAAGAGCCCAATTTCGCCTGAAATTTGAAGAATTATTCTACATTCAATTACAGCTCATCTCAAAGAAGTTAATTCGAAAACAAAAAATAAAAGGTTATCCCTTTGAAAAAGTAGGTAACCTATTTAACAGTTTTTATAAAGACCATCTGCCATTTGAACTTACCTCTGCTCAAAAGAAAGTCATCAAAGAAATAAGGGCAGATCTTGGCAGCAAAGCTCAAATGAATCGTCTTTTACAGGGAGACGTGGGATCTGGCAAAACAGTAGTAGCATTAATGACTATTTTATTAGCATTAGATAATGGTTATCAGGCTTGTTTAGTGGCTCCTACTGAAATATTGGCTAACCAGCATTTTAAAGGAATAAAAGAATTATTGGATGACATTGGCGTCAGTATAGCTCTACTTACCGGATCAGTTAAAAAAGCCAGGAGAAAAGTTATTCATGAGCAACTCGAAGATGGCAGTCTTGATCTTCTTATTGGTACACATGCTGTATTAGAAGATAAAGTAAAATTTAAAAATCTGGGGTTAGCTATAGTTGATGAACAGCACAGGTTTGGTGTTGCTCAAAGATCCAAATTATGGCATAAGAATGAAGTACCCCCACACATATTGGTAATGACTGCGACCCCCATTCCAAGGACCTTGGCGATGAGCCTTTATGGGGATCTTGATATTTCAGTTATTGATGAGCTGCCACCTGGCAGGAAAGCTGTTAAGACGGTGCACAGATTTGACAAAAACCGATTAAAAGTGTTTCAATTCTTGCGAGATGAAATAAAGAAGGGAAGACAGATATATATTGTTTATCCGCTTATTCAGGAGTCAGAAGCATTAGATTATAAGGATTTGATGGATGGCTATGAGAGTATTGCACGTGATTTTCCATTACCGGATTATCAGATTTCAATAGTGCACGGCAAGATGAAACCACAGGACAAAGATTATGAGATGGAGCGCTTTGTTAAAGGAGAAACACACATAATGGTTGCCACAACAGTCATTGAAGTAGGTGTAAATATCCCTAATGCTTCCGTTATGATTATAGAAAGTGCAGAACGCTTCGGACTATCGCAATTACACCAACTAAGAGGTCGTGTTGGCCGCGGAGCAGAGCAGAGCTATTGTATCCTTATGAGTAGTCATAAATTAACTTCTGAGGCTAAAACCAGACTGGAAACCATGACAAGTACTAATGATGGATTTGAAATTGCGGAAGTAGATCTTAAACTTCGTGGACCAGGTGATTTGATGGGAACGCAGCAAAGTGGAATCTTAAACCTAAAAATTGCCGATATTGTTAAGGACAATGATATCTTAAAAACCGCCAGATACTATGCTATTAAGATTCTTAATGAAGATCCCGGATTGCAGAAAGAAGATAATAAACAAATTAGATATGCCTATGCCCAATTAATAAAGCACAAGAATATTTGGAATTATATAAGTTAAGAGCCGGATATTGTCCGGCTCCCATATTTCAAATTAATGCTGAAGTCTATTCAATTAATTCCCTCACCATTTTCTAGTTTAGTTATATTGGCAGCAATGGCATCTTTATTTTGCTGGTCTGGTGCTCTCTGAGCGGCAATTTTCAAATGCTTTAAAGCCGTCTTATAATTACCCATAGCGGAATAAGCTCTGGCTAATCCATAATCAACTGGCCATTGCCCTTTATTCTTTTTTGAATTCATTTTAAAAACTTCGAGAGCTTTTTCTTTCTCTCCCTGTACAATTAATTGCCTCCCATATCCATGAACCTCAAATAATGTTGCAAAGCCCAGGGCTTCATCCATAGCAGCATCGGCTTCCGCTGTTTTTCCCTGCTTAGTAAGAATTTTTGCTTTTGTACTAAGATTGTTAAAGGTTTTTTGACTAAAAAACATTCCTGCAATAGTGACATCTATCCACCCAAGTGCCTCATCAAGATCACCGCCATTATTCAGAGAAAAATTAGCCGCTTGTTCCCAGGTTTGACGATTAAATCCCGGGGAATTCTGCAGTTTATGTCGAATGTCTGCCAGGACAATATTAGTAACATCTACTTCAATTTTAAAAGGTATTCCTTTCTTTTCCCAATTTAAGGAAGCTATTGCTGAATTGGCTTCAACCTGAGTGAATTGGTAAGTAAGTTCTTCAGTATGCGGTATCTCCTTTGTCATAACATCAACCCTAAGGGCATCTTCAGCAGGATCATAAAAATAACTGCCCCAGGCCTTGTAGTTTTTTGAAAATATCACAGTCGCCTTGTTGTCTTCATAAATTATCATGTGAAGTCCATATTTTCCGGCACTCAATGTTTGCCCTTCAATCTTAACGTCATCTGTAAACTTGATTACTGTATTTTCATTTGCACCTGCCCGCCATGGAGATTCTTTTGCCGTACCAAAACCCAGATTGTTCATCCCATAGGGTACTAATTTACCCCATACTTCTCGATCTTTTACAGCTGGCCTTGAATAGGAAATTGAGATATCGGATATACCTATTCGCTGCGATACTTTTGCCTTCTGACTCCCTCTCGGCAGATCTAATTGTGCAATACCTTTAATGCAGAAAAACATTAGTATTACAAGAAAAAATACCGAGCCATTCATGTAATTTTTTTTCATCACTTACTTTCTTTAATTATTAATTATATAGTTAGAATCCATTAAAGATAGGAATAGGATTTTCTCGTAATAGTTACAGTAATGTTAAACCACAGTCAAGCCATGTTAAACCGGAATTACACATAAATTCTATACAAACTTTCACATACAGTTAAGAAGATAGATTACTGACCCTTGTTAACATAAAACTGAAAAGTGGACATGTTCAATTTATATAATTGATTATCAATAGTTTATATTGCTTAATAGCTAATTGAACATCGTAATTTAGAAGCACATTGTTTTACCCTCTTTTACTTGTATTTCATACATTTGTTAGCTGTGCTAAAAAGCTATTTATTAGTTATCAGAATATTTTATGAAAAAAACACTATTTGACAAAGTTTGGGACTCACATGTAGTCAAAAAGGTACTGAATGGACCTGACGTGCTTTTTATTGACCGTCATCTTGTTCATGAAGTGACAAGTCCAGTGGCATTTTTGGGTTTAAATAATAGAAAAATTAAGGTTATATATCCAGAACGTACTTTTGCCACGGCAGATCATAATACACCTACATTAAACCAACATCTGCCGGTTAAAGATCCCTTGTCCGCGAATCAGCTTAGGGCATTGGAGCAGAACGCTATGGAGCATCAAATTCCCTATTGGGGACTAGGTCACGAAAAAAACGGCATTGTCCATGTAATTGGCCCTGAGAATGGAATTACGTTACCGGGATCGACAATTGTTTGTGGTGACTCTCATACTTCAACGCATGGCGCTTTTGGTGCCATAGCATTTGGAATTGGGACTTCCGAGGTAGAAATGGTTTTGGCAACCCAGTGCATTATGCAGCCTAAAGCTAAAAGCATGCGTATTACTATAAATGGTAAATTAAATAATGCGGTTACACCGAAAGATGTGGCTCTTTATATTATTTCTAAATTGAGCACTTCGGGGGCTACCGGATATTTTGTTGAATACGCAGGAGATGTCTTTAAACAGATGTCTATGGAAGGACGTATGACTGTATGCAATTTAAGTATTGAAATGGGTGCGCGTGGGGGAATGATCGCTCCGGATGAAAAAACATTTGAATATATCAAAAATCGAGAGTATACACCAAAAGGTGAGGCCTGGAATAAGGCAATGACTTATTGGGAAACATTATTTACAGATGACGATTCTGTTTTTGATCACGAAATTACATTTAAGGGTGAAGATATAGAACCAATGATTACCTACGGAACTAATCCGGGAATGGGTATGGGAATATCAGGTGGTATCCCTAAATCTGATGCTTTTGAAGGTGGTGCCTCTACTTATAAAAAGTCTCTTCAATATATGAATTTTGAAGAGGGTGACAATATGCTGGGCAAAGAAATAGATTTTGTTTTTCTTGGAAGTTGTACTAATGGCCGGATTGAGGATTTCAGGGCATTTACGGGTCTGGTTAAAGGAAGACAAAAGGCGGAAAATGTAACTGCCTGGCTGGTTCCCGGCTCGCACAAAGTGGAAGACGCTATTAAAAAAGAAGGCTTGCTGGATATCCTGAATAAAGCTGGTTTTGAATTAAGAGAACCAGGCTGCTCTGCTTGTCTTGCCATGAATGATGATAAAATTCCCGCTGGTAAATATGCTGTGAGTACGTCTAACAGGAATTTTGAAGGAAGACAGGGGCCTGGAGCAAGAACACTTCTTGCTAGTCCTTTGGTAGCTGCCGCAGCAGCAGTAACAGGTAAGGTAACAGACCCAAGGGAGTTGATGGTTTTTGAAACAGCCTAATTTTTTTTATAATTAACTGATAAAAATACTAATGGCATACGATAATTTTAAAGTTTTAAGCAGTACAGCTGTTCCACTGCCAATAGAAAATGTGGATACGGATCAGATCATCCCTGCA
>CBDTVT010000020.1:0-26479 GCA_965364275.1 uncultured Eudoraea sp.
GGAAAGTGTGTATACACCAAAAGTGTATCGAGGGTTCGAATCCCTTCCTCTCTGCCATAAATAAGAAATTGGTATTTTACTTCGGGCTTATAAAGAAGTTAAATTCAAATTTTTTGTCCCTAATAAGAAGGAATTGCTAAATTCATTTGCATTAGCATTCTAATAGTATGAAGTTTTAATTTTTTAATTGTATTTTTTTTTTATCTTTAACCCTATTAACTAACTAAATTTAAGTTTGAAAGAAATGAAAAGATTATTCTCGATCCTGGCCATGGCTGGGTTATTTGTTCTAAGCACAAATACGGTAAGCGCGAAAGCGAACGCAATAGTTTCTAATTTATCTGCAACTGTAGCCACGGCTACAATTATGCTTCAGGATGAAGCAGCGGATGAATCAACCAAAGGTTTTACCCAGGTTTTAAAAGAGCAGTTTATTCAAGGTGGAGCTGGTTTTATGGGGATTGTTCTTTTATGTTTGATTCTAGGTTTGGCTGTTGCCATTGAAAGAATCATTTATTTGAATATGGCAAGCACCAATACAACAAAATTGAAACAACAAGTAGAAGATGCTCTTGCATCAGGAGGTATCGAAGCTGCAAAAGAGGTATGCAGAAATACAAAAGGGCCGGTTGCTTCTATTTATTACCAGGGCTTAGATAGAGCAAATGAGAGTATTGAATCAGCTGAAAAGGCAGTTGTTGCTTACGGTGGTGTTCAAATGGGTCAATTAGAGAAAAATGTTTCCTGGTTATCCTTATTTATAGCCATTGCGCCTATGTTAGGATTCATGGGAACGGTTATCGGTATGATCCAGGCCTTCCAAAAGATTAGTGCTGTTGGTAACCTTAGTGCCTCATTAATTGCAGGCGATATTCAGGTTGCTTTATTAACTACGGTTTTTGGCCTGATAACGGCTATTATTCTTCAGATTTTCTATAATTATATTATTGCTAAAATAGATAGTATTGTAAATGATATGGAAGATTCGTCGATCTCTTTGATCGATATGTTGGTAGACCACAAAAAATAAATCGCACACTAAATAATAAATATTATGAGTAAAATTGTTAAAATAGTATTGGTTGTTTTAGGCGTGTTATCGGCGATACTTTGGTATCAACTGCCAAGTAGGGATGTTCCGGCCTCTGAAGCCGCAGATAGTGGGGCGATGAACATGATGTTCATAATTACCTACATTCTATTGATATTTGCAGTAGCGGTAAGTCTTGTTTTCACACTTAAGAATTTATTTGCAAATCCGAAAAGCCTGAAAAAGACCCTTATGGTAATTGGTGGGTTTGTAGTGGTTGTTCTCATTTCTTATGTTCTAGCCAGTGGCACGGATGTAAGTATAGAAGAAATGGCCGGCAGGGGTATTGAAACTTCAGAAACTACGATAAGAAGAATTGGGACAGGTCTCAATATGTTTTTTCTCCTTGTGCTAATAGCAATTGCAGCTATGGTCATGGGTGCATTTAAGAACATGTCGAACAAATAAAAACTTTAAACTATGCCTAGAAGAGGAGGACCACCAGAAGTTAATGCAGGATCTATGGCAGATATTGCCTTCTTACTGCTTATATTTTTCTTAGTTACTACAACTATTGAAACAGATGCAGGGTTAGACAGGATGCTTCCGCCAATGGAGCCGCCAGACACGGACGTTGTCATTAAGCAAAAGAATATTTTTACGGTTAACATCAATAAAAATGGTCAGTTGCTTGTTGAAGAAGAGTTGCTTGAACTTAAACAGCTTAGAGCGAAAGCTATCGCATTTCTGGACAATGGAGGTGATGGTAGTTGCAGTTTCTGTAAGGGTAAAAAAGATGCGAGTTCTTCAGATAATCCGTCGAAAGCAATTATATCTCTGAAAAATGATCGCGAAACCAAGTATGGCACTTATATAACGGTGCAAAATGAATTGGTGGGTGCTTACAATGATCTTCGTAATAGAGAAGCACAGCGTCTTTATGGGAGAAATTTTACGGAAATGGAATCTGAATTTCTTAATCCTGAAACACCAGCGAGTACTAGGGAAGATTTAAAAGGAAAAGTTCAAAAAGTACAGGGAATCTTTCCTCAAAAATTGTCTGAGGCAGAAACATCAACTAGTAATTAACCTTGAGTTAAGTTATAATTATGGCAAAATTTAATAAGAAAAAAGATGGGGATCTACCCGCGGTATCTACGGCTTCCTTGCCCGATATTGTTTTTATGCTATTGTTCTTTTTTATGACTGTAACCGTAATGAAAGATAGCTCGTTAATGGTTCAGAATACCTTACCAAATGCTAGTGAGGTAAAGAAGTTGGAAAAAAAGGATAGAGTATTGTACATCTATGTGGGTAAACCCACTCGAGAATATCAGAAGGTTTTTGGTACTGAACCAAAAATACAGCTAAATGATAAATTTGCAAACGTTTCAGAAGTTGGAGATTTTATTTTGATGGAAAGAGCTAAAAAATCGCAGGAACTGCAGAATGTTCTAACTACTGCTCTTAAAGTGGATAAAGACGCCAACATGGGTCTTATAGCAGATATAAAACTAGAATTACGAAAAGTAAACGCTCTAAAGGTTAATTATACTACCTATGAGGGTGATGCTTTTAGAAATTTGCAGTAAAGAATTAACTTTCATACTTATATTATTATAAAAAGCGCTTCAAAATATATTTTGAAGCGCTTTTTTTATACTCTTGGTTTCGTTTATTATTTACCTTTAATGTTCTATGAAACGCTATACACTATTTTTAATTTTGGGTTTCACGATAAATCTTTGCGCACAAGAGAATGCTGAGGTCGACGATCTTAAATACCTGGAAGATCAATTTTATCTTGGCACAACGTATAACTTTATACTAAATAAACCTAATGGAGTCACTCAGGGTAATTTTTCTTACGGATTACAAGGCGGATTTATAAAGGATATTCCTTTAAACAGCAGAAGGAATTTAGGAATAGGTATAGGTCTTGGTTATGCATATAATAACTATTATACGAACTTGTTTGTTAATGAAACCGATAGCGGTCTCGAATATATTGTACTAGATTCCGATGTATCTTATAAGCGAAATAAAATAGATACTCATGTTATAGAAATGCCCATAGAATTCAGATGGCGCACATCTACACCAAGTGATTACAAATTTTGGAGAGTTTACGCCGGAATGAAATTGGGCTATGTTGTAGGTAGCAGATCCAAGTTTGTCTCCAATGAGGCCAAAATTTCTTTTAATAACTCGGATATTCGTAATTTCAGATATGGTGTTATGCTTAATTTTGGCTATAGCACCTTTAATGTGCATGCATATTATGCATTAAGTAATTTGTTTAACGATGGTGTAACTACTATTGAGGGAGATTCAATTGAATTCCGACCTTTAAGAATTGGAATTATTTTTTATATTTTATAAAACTATAGCCAAAATTTGATAGTCAATAATTGGGACCCAAATCCAATTAGAAAACCTATAAGGACTTCAGCTCTGTCAAGCCTATTTAGATAGAGCCTTGCGGTAGCCAGGATTCCGGTTAACAGGGTAAAAAGGCTTATGGCAATAATTATATTAATTTCAAAATGAATACTCAGGGCTATTAAAAACATAAGATAGCTACCTATGCCCACCATATGTAAACTGGTTTTAAATTTAAAAAAAATCAAAAAAAGGCAGGCCATTGTAGCGATTAGCAATCCAACAAAGAAAAAATTCACTTCAAGGATGTAATTATTGGGGATTACCTTTATTATTATCATTAGGAGTAAGGCAATTTGGATAATCAATGGATATTTTCGTTCATTTATGCCCGGTAAAAAAATTGAACTTACAACTCCCAGGTTTTTCAATATAAGAAAGCTTATAATGGGAATGATGACAGTGAGTATGAAAATAGGCAATACGTTGCCACTTTGAAGTTCAAGCGGGCTGTATTTCGGGGTTATCACAAAATAAGTAATGGTGCCGGCTATAGGTACAAAAATAGGATGGAATAAATGAGAGATTATCTTGAAAAACAGTTTCATTAAATCTGCTTTCTAAGACGCGCGACAGGTATACTCAGTTGTTCTCTATACTTGGCTACAGTTCGCCTTGCAATTGGATATCCCTTATCTTTTAGCATAGCTGCCAATTTATCATCTGTGAGTGGCTTTTTCTTTTCTTCATCTTTTATTACAGTCTCCAATATACTCTTGATTTCCCTGGTAGAGACATCTTCCCCTTCTTCATTCTTCATTGATTCGGAGAAATATTCTTTAATTAATTTGGTGCCATAAGGAGTGTCAACATATTTACTATTAGCAACTCGTGATACTGTGGATACATCCATATGAATAGTATCTGCAATATCTTTTAAGATCATTGGTCGCAATTTGCGCTCATCTCCGCTAAGAAAGTATTCTTTTTGATATTGCATTATTGCATTCATAGTGATAAAGAGTGTTTGTTGCCGCTGTTTTATGGCATCTATAAACCACTTTGCAGAATCCAATTTCTGTTTGATGAACATTACAGCATCTTTTTGTGACTTGGACTTATCCTTTGCACTTTTATAACCAGCTAACATATTACTATACTCATTCGAAATATGAAGTTCAGGAGCATTTCTACCATTTAAGGTCAATTCCAGTTCTCCATCCATAATCTTAATAGAAAAATCTGGAACAATATGTTCAATAACCTTATTACTACCCGCGTAAGAGCCACCTGGTTTAGGATTTAGTTTTTCAATTTCTAACACAGCTTCTTTAAGCTCATCCTTATTTATATTATATTTCTGAAGCAGTTTGTTGTAGTGCTTTTTTGTAAATTGTTCAAAGGATTTATCCAGAATGTTAATAGCTAATTCAATACTCAATGTTCTCTCTTTACGTTTAAGCTGAAGAATGAGACACTCGTCCAATGTTCTTGCAGCAACACCAGGAGGATCCAATTCCTGGACAATTTTTAAAACCCTTTCTATATCCTCCACTTCGCAATAGATATTTTGGGTAAATGCCAAATCGTCTGCGATATCGGCTGTAGGTCTTCGTATATAACCACTCTCGTCAACACTACCAACCAAAAATTCAGCTATGGCCCATTCTTGGTCATTAAGATATACCGTGTTTAATTGATTAATTAGGTATTGATTAAATGAGATGCCGGCTGCATAAGGAATGCTCTTTTCATCATCATCCGGGCTGTAATTATTAGCTCTCGTACGATAATCAGGCACTTCGTCGTCGCTTAAATAGTCATCAATATTAATATCTTCTGCTTCTATGCTTTCACTATCTGAATCCCCTTCATAGTCTTCACTAAAATCATCATCTAATGAACTCTTTTCTTCTTTGCCACTTTCTAAGGCCGGATTTTCCTCAAGTTCCTGATTTAATCTCTGTTCAAATGCCTGTGTAGGAAGCTGAATTAGCTTCATCAACTGAATTTGTTGAGGAGATAGCTTTTGCGATAATTTAAACTGTAAGTGTTGTTTTAGCATAAGCTTGTATTCTTTTCCTATCTATAAAGTTAAAGAATTAATATCACGTAATGACTTAGCTCTTAAAACTCGGCATTTTGTGGTGTTCTTGGAAAAGGAATCACATCTCGTATATTACCCATTCCTGTAGCAAATTGTACCATTCGTTCAAAGCCAAGTCCAAATCCACTGTGAATTGCAGTTCCAAATTTCCTCAGATCAAGATACCACCAAAGTTCTTTTTCATCGATCCCTAAGGCGGCTATTTTTTCTTTTAAGACGTCCAGTCGTTCTTCACGCTGAGACCCACCTACAATTTCACCTATTCCTGGGAATAGAATATCCATGGCTCTTACGGTTTTTCCGTCTTCATTCAAACGCATATAAAATGCTTTTATTTTGGCAGGATAATCAAATAAAATAACTGGGCATTTAAAGTGCTTTTCTACTAAATAGCGCTCGTGTTCACTTTGTAAATCTGCACCCCATTCGTCTATTTGGTATTGAAATTTTTTCTTTTTGTTTGGCTTGCTATTCCTTAAAATTTCGATTGCTTCTGTATATGTAATTCTTATAAATTCATTATCCACCACAAATTTCAGCCTGTCTATAAGCGCCATTTCACTTCGTTCCGCCATAGGCTTTGTTTTCTCTTCATCTAGAAGCCGTTTTTCGAGGAATGCCAAATCCTCTTCACAATTTTCTAACAAATAAGAAATGATATTTTTAATAAAATCTTCTGCCAGATCCATATTATCTTTAAGATCATAAAAGGCCATTTCAGGTTCAATCATCCAAAATTCTGCAAGATGTCTTGAAGTATTCGAATTTTCTGCCCTAAAAGTAGGGCCAAAGGCATATACTTTACCCAATCCCATGGCATACGCTTCGGCTTCAAGCTGCCCTGAGACAGTTAGATTGGTTTCCTTACCAAAAAAATCTTCCTTATAATTTACGTCACCATTATCTGTCAATGGTGGAGTTTTAGGATCTAATGTACTAACTCTGAACATTTCACCTGCCCCTTCTGCATCTGAACCCGTAATTATTGGGGCATGAAAATAATAAAATCCGTTTTTTTGAAAATATGCATGGATTGCAAATGAGAGGGCAGATCTGACACGCATAACGGCTGCAAAGGTATTCGTGCGAATCCTTAAATGGGCCTGCTCCCTTAAAAACTCCATTGAGTGTTTTTTGGGTTGAATAGGATAGCTATCCGGATCGGACTCTCCATGAACAAAGATTTCAAGCGCTTGTATCTCAACGTTTTGGCCTCTACCCAAGCTTTCCACTAAGACACCCTTTATTTTTAAAGCAGCACCTGTTGCGATCTTTTTTAGTATGTCTTCATTGAATTGTTCAAAATCAATCACACATTGGATATTGTTAATGGTGGAGCCATCATTTAAAGCGATAAATCGATTGCTTCTAAATGTTTTGACCCATCCATTTACTTCTACCTCCTGTTTTAAAGGTTGTGACTGAAGTAGCTCATTAATGCTGTATGATTTCATATGAGATCAATTCTAAATTTGAATGGCAAAGATAACTTTTTGGTAAAAATATTTAGCTCTAAACCACTTATAAAATATCTGTCGCGAACCAACGACTCAATCTTCCGATCTGCTTTTGGGCAACTCTTCTTTAGGAAGAATATCTATTTGAGGTTTTCTGAGGACTTCTTTGTTTGCGATACTCCGTTCTAATGAAAGAAGAAGTGAAGGGAGCAAAATTAAATTGGCTAACATGGCAAAGAGTAATGTAGCGGATACTAATGCACCCAGAGCAACAGTTCCCCCAAAACTTGAAATTGTAAATACCGAAAAGCCAAAGAAAAGGACAATAGAAGTATAAAACATACTAACACCTGTCTCACGTAAGGCGGCATAAACCGATTTTTGAATTCGCCAATGGTTAGCGGACAGTTCTTGCCTGTATTTCGCCAGAAAGTGAATGGTGTCATCTACCGAAATCCCGAACGCAATACTAAAAACTAATATCGTCGAAGGTTTAATAGGAACGCCTACAAAACCCATAACCCCGGCGGTAATAGCCAAGGGTAAAAGATTTGGGATTAAAGAAATGACAATCATTCTGAACGAACGGAATAAATAAGCCATAAATAGCGCAATTAAAAGAATAGCAAGGGATAAAGAAAGCACTAAATTCTTTACCAAATATTTGGTGCCTTTTAAAAAAAGCAATGCCTTTCCGGTCACATATACATTAAAACGATCGGCCGGAAAAACCTTCTTGATTTTATCTAGCATCGATTTTTCAATTTCTTCCATTCTTTCCGTTGGTACGTCTTTAATGAAAGTGGTAATCCTGGCAACCTGCCCGGTACTGTCAACAAAATTTTCAATTAAGCCCTCATTTCCCTGGGATTTTCGGGCTACATCCATAATAAAATTGTATTCCTGAGATGTGGGTAATTGATAATATTTAGGAATTCCGCTATAAAAAGCCTGCTTGGAATACTTTACCAAATTAACCACGGATATGGGTTTCGATAATTCAGGGGTCTCTTCAATCATTTCACCCAACTCATTCATTTTTTTGAGCGTAACGGGTTTTAGTACCCCTTTTTTCCTTTCTGTATCTATAACAATTTCAATAGGCATAATACCGTTGAACTCTGCATCAAAAAATTGAATGTCTTTATAAAACTCCATATTTTTAGGCATATCTTCAATAAGATTCCCGGAAATTTTAATTTTATAAATTCCAATAATACTAATTATTAATGCTAGCAAAGAGATCGAATAAATAGTTATCCTTTTTTCCCGAACTATATACACCATCCAGTTTACAAAAGTATCTATCCATTTTTTGTTAAGGTGTCTCAGATGTTTTGTTTTTGGAGGGTACATAAAACTATACACGATTGGTATAATAAGTATGGAAAGCATAAAGATGCATAGTATATTTATGGAAGCCACTATACCAAACTCGGTCAAAAGTTTACTGTCTGTTATAATAAAAGTTGCAAAACCACATGCGGTTGTAACGTTGGTCATGAGTGTTGCATTACCAATTTTTGATATTACCCTTTTTAAGGATAAAGCCTGATTTCCATGTTTTTTTACTTCCTGTTGATATTTATTGATCAGAAAAATACAATTGGGAATCCCAATTACTATGATGAGAGGTGGAATCAATGCTGTTAGAACTGTAATTTCATATTTCAATAGTCCGAGGATCCCGAAGGCCCACATAACTCCAATTAGCACTACACACATTGAAATTAGCGTTGCACGTATACTGCGGAAAAAGAAAAAGAAAATTAAGGAGGTAACCATAAGTGCCGCTGCAATGAATATTCCTATTTCGTCAACGATATGTTGAGTGTTCATTGTTCGTATATAGGGCATTCCAGATACCCGAACATCCATTTTGGTTTCCTTTTCAAAATCGGTAATTAGTCTATGAAGGTCCTTTAGAATAAAATCTTTCCGAACGGGAGTGTTTACAATATCCTTGTCCATATAGACAAGTGTTCTTATGGTTCCCGTTTCTTTATTGTATAACAGGTTATCATAAAAAGGTAAATTATTGAACATATATTGAGTTAGACTGTCCACCTCAATATTATTGACCGGATTCTGCTCAATTAACGGGCGTAGAATAAATTGTTGTGCTTCCTTGTCCCTTATAAGTTTCTTAAGATTATCTACAGATACAACATAGTCTACTTCGGGAAAAGCAGCCAATTGTTTACTTAATCTGTTCCATCTGTTAAAATTTTCAACTTCGTAAAGTAAACTGTCGTTAATAGCAAAGGCAATAGTATTTCCCTCTTCACCAAATTTTTCAAGAAAATCTTCATAAGCAAGATTCAGCGGGTGATCATCGGGGAGTAGATTCGCCTCAGAAGTCGAAAATTGCATATTCTTCCATTGAAACGCCAAAAAAACAGTAACTGCAACAATTAAAAAGAGGATAAGAATTCTGTTTCTAAGAATAATTCTACCAGCCTTTCCCCAAAATCCTCTTGTAATCTTCGTGACCATACTGTTATTTATGAATCCAGATTTTAAATACAGCTAGAAAGTAATGAAAATTTAATGTGCTTCTTGTGAACATCTAGTTCTGATGCCGTATTCAATTAGAACAATCTTTATTTACTATTGTATTTTTAATCGCGGCAAAGGTAGAAAACAAGGAGGACTGTACCTAGAAACGCTCTGTAAAATAGTGAATACCATCATATGTAGCATAAAGTGCTATTTGCTAAAGAATTTATGTAAATTGAGGTGAAGTAAAATTACTAATGAATAAACTCCATTAAAATAAAATAGGTTTAAAGAAATGATGCTATGTCCGATGAGAAAAACTATAGTAGAATTGCCATTATACTATATCGGGTATTAATAGTCATTTGTGCTATTATAGTTGTTGTTGCGATTATTGCAATTTATTTTGGAGGATAGATTAAACTTCCTTAAAAACTTAGGTAATAGCCTAAGGTTAATGACCTATAATCGTGCGATATTCATTTGGTAAAATCAGGAATTAGACTTTCATAATCTCTGCTTCCTTTACCTGAAGTATGCTTTCTATTTTTTCTGTGTAAGTGTTCGTCATTTCTTGAATATCAATTTCCGCGTTTTTTTCAAGATCTTCAGATATCCCCAGGTTTTTTATTTCTTTATTAGCTTCCTGTCTTGCACTACGAACACTTATTTTAGCTTCTTCGGCTTCCGATTTCGCCTGTTTTACTAATTGTATTCTTCTTTCCTCGGTTAGGGGAGGAACATTAATAATTACCATCTCTCCATTATTCATAGGATTAAAACCTAGATTGGCATTCGTAATGGCTGTTTCTATTTCGGAGAGCATACTTTTCTCCCACGGTTGAACAGATATTGTTCGGGCGTCAGGAGTATTCACATTTGACACCTGTGACAAAGGAGTCTGTGAGCCATAATAATCCACCATTATCGTCGATAACATCGAGGGGTTAGCTCTCCCTGCCCTAATTTTAACTAATGCCTTTTCCAAATGTAATATGGCTCCGTCCATACTTTCTTTGGTGGCCTCTAAAATAAATTTAACATCTTCGTCCATAATAAATTTTTATAACTTATTTACACAAATTATACCATACTAAAGATCTACTACCGTTCCAATATTTTCTCCTGATACTATTTTCATGAGATTCCCTTTTTTGTTCATATCAAAAACGACAATTGGAAGATTGTTTTCCTGACTAAGTGTAAAAGCAGTGGTATCCATTACTTTTAAACCTTTGGAAAGTACATCATTAAAACTAATAGTATCAAATTTGGTAGCATTTTTATCTTTTTCGGGATCACTGGTATAAATACCGTCAACTCTTGTTCCTTTTAAAATAACGTCAGCTTCAATTTCAATTGCTCTTAAAACTGCAGCAGAATCTGTTGTGAAATATGGGTTTCCGGTACCACCTCCAAAAATAACTACCCGTCCTTTTTCTAAATGGCGCATTGCCCTTCTTCTGATAAAAGGTTCCGCAACTTCGTTGATCTTTATAGCAGATTGTAATCTTGTTTGTACATTATTGTGTTCCAAAGCACTCTGTAATGCCAGACCGTTGATGACGGTTGCCAGCATCCCCATATGATCCGCTTGAACCCTGTCCATGCCGTTACTTGCCCCGGCCAGACCTCTAAAGATATTTCCTCCTCCAATGACAATTGCTACTTCAACGCCCAGGGCTACTATTTCCTTAATCTCTTCTGCATAGGCTGCTAATCTCGTCGCATCTATCCCGTATTGCTTGCTCCCCATTAGTGCTTCACCACTGAGTTTTAGAAGTATTCGTTTGTATAACATATTGTCTTGAGCTGATTTAAAAACAAAAATAGTCAAAAATATTTATGAGAACTCTTCGTTAATAGGTTTAATGTTCATCTTAATTATTTCCTAATAACCGGCATGATCTAGATTAATTTTAATAATCTTGTTTTTTAATTATACTATCTCAATTACAAATGAAAAAATTAATTGTCCTATACGTTTTCCTTGTATTATTATATGGCTGTGGCACTTCAAAATCTGTATTATCAGCAGATAAAGCAGTTATTGAAACAACAATAGATTTGGTGAATGTTAATAATGACAGAGTAGGTGTAACTATCAACCCGGGGTCATTTAGTAAACAAAACATTTCATTTTTTATTCCAAAAACGGTTCCAGGGACTTATAGTGAGGATGACTATGGCAAGTATATTCAGGAGCTTAAAGCTTTTGATTATCAGGGGTATGAACTTTTGGTTACTTCAATCGGAACCAATGAATGGAATATCTCCGATGCTACAAAATTAGATAAGATCACTTATTATGTAACAGATACTTATGATACTGAAAGCGAATTAAACGATCCGGTATTTTCTCCTGCTGGAACCAATATTCTAAAGGGCAAAAATTTTGTGTTGAATCTTCATGGTTTTGTAGGTTATTTCGAGGGATTAAAGGAAGTGCCCTATGAGTTAATTGTTTCTTCTCCTTCAGACCTGGTACCCACAACATCATTAATGACAAAGCAGGATGAAGTCAATAGTATGACAGATACTTTTCTTGCTTCCAGATATTTTGAGGTAGTAGATAACCCTATTCTTTATACAAAATCTAACACAGCTACTTTTATTATCAATGATATTACGGTTAATTTGAACGTGTATTCCCCTAATAACGTTTATTCTGCCGCAGATCTACAAGAGAGTATGGAACTTATGATGAGAGCTCAAAAGGCATTTCTTGGAGAGATCGACGGGACTAAGGAATATAATATTTTATTGTATCTGTCTACATTAGAAGAAACGGATGCTTCCGGATTCGGGGCCTTGGAACATCATACTTCTACCGTTGTGGTACTTCCTGAGCAAATGCCTATAGAAACTCTGGAAAAAGCAATGACAGATGTTGTTTCACATGAATTTTTTCATATTGTTACACCCTTGAATGTACATTCAAAGGAAATACAATACTTTGATTTTAATGAACCTAAAATGTCTGAACATTTATGGATGTATGAAGGGACTACCGAATATTTTGCCAACCTGTTTCAGATTCAACAAGGTTTAATTGATGAGGCCGATTTTTATAAACGTATTGTAGATAAAATATATAACTCCAAGTCATATGACGATACAATGTCATTTACAACAATGAGCAGAAATGTTTTGGAAGATCCATATAAAGGGAATTATGCTAATGTATACGAAAAAGGAGCCTTATTAAATATGAGTTTGGATATTAGGCTTAGAGACTTGAGTAAGGGAGAAAAAGGAGTATTATGGTTAATGAAGGAACTTTCTAAAAAATATGACAATGACACGCCATTTGAAGACGATGAAATTATCGGAGAAATTGTAGATATGACTTATCCTGAAATAAAGTCATTTTTTGATACCTATGTAATAGGCAATACGCCGTTGAATTATGATGAGATTTTGGCATCTGTTGGATTGAGGACGACAGACGTGCAAGAGCGGAGTGGTTATTTTTTAAATGGGGAAATTCCATTTATAGATATTGATCAAACTAATAATGATGCGATTTTTATTAGAAGCGGTATTGAGTTAAATACTTTCTTTACAGATCTTGGAGCGCAGGGAGGTGATACTATAAGGAGTATTGATGGGATGCCTATTTCATTGGAATCTATAAGGCCTATTATTGGGCAGAGTTTTGGATGGACAGCCGATAGGGAAATTACTATGGTCGTTCAACGAGGCGAGGAAAAATTAACACTGCAAGGAAAAGTTGGGACACCAACTCTTAAAGTAACCACTATTGTCCCTATAGACAATTTGGAAAACACCCCACAATCCAAACTCAGAAAAGCCTGGCTTAAAGGCTAAGGACCTCTCCCGTATAGTTAAGGTTTAGGTAAATGAACTTTTTGACAAGAAGAACAGGATTGGACTAAATTGATCAAATAAAAAAACCACTTTTCTTTTTGAAAAGTGGTTTTTTATTAAACATTAAATGGGTGTTTTATCCTAAAGCTACCCTTTCAAAACCTGTGATTGCCAAATCAGGATTGACAGATTTGATGTATTGAGAGACACTCTGTTTATTATCCTTAATAAAATCCTGGTTAACCAGAGTATTGTCTTTAAAGAAACGTTTTAATTTCCCCTTTGCAATATTATCCAACATGGCCTCAGGCTTACCTTCCTGACGTAATTGATCTTTGGCTATTTCTATTTCCTTGTCAATAACGGATTGATCTACTGCAGATTCATCAAGCGCAACAGGATTCATAGCAGCAGCCTGCATGGCTACGTCTTTAGCGGCAACAGCAGCACCTTCAACCGCACTCGAAAGTCCAATCAATGTTGCAATCTTGTTACCTGCGTGAATATATGATCCCACAAAAGGAGCATTTAGTTTCCTAAAGCCACCAATTTCAATTTTTTCACCAATTACACCAGTCTGTTCAGTTAATTTTTCCTGTACTGATATACCATTGTAATTAGCATTTAGGAATTCATCTTTACTATTAAAATCAAGCGCAAGTTGAGCCAGTTCATTAGCCAGGGCAACAAAACTATCATTCTTTGCAACAAAATCGGTTTCACAATTCAGGGAAATAATAACTCCACTAGTTTTGTCAGAATTAACCTGAGCTATAGTGGCTCCTTCAGAGGAATCTCTGTCTGCTCTCTTAGCAGCCACTTTCTGTCCTTTTTTTCGAAGGATTTCAATAGCTTTCTCAAAATCTCCTTCGGCTTCAACCAATGCATTTTTGCAGTCCATCATCCCTGCACCTGTGGTCTTTCTTAAATTGTTAACTTCTGCAGCGGTAATTTTTACCATTTTATTTTATTTTTATAGAACACGAGTGTGAGTGTTCAGTTGTCAATTAATTAAATTATGATTATTCTACTCCACCTTTAGCTTTATCCTGCCAATCTTTCAATTCATCCCAGTTTCCATCAGCAGCCATTTTTGCTTGTTTTGGCCAGGAATCTGGATCTAAATGAGCCATTCTAGAACTCGCTTCAGTCAGGATTTCCTTGATTTTTTCTGCATTGGCTTTAGCTAATTTCGCATATGAATCAACACCTGCCTTGGTAAGTGCTTCAGCGGCTTTTGGGCCAATGCCTTCAATCTTAGTAAGATTGTCAGAGTCCACTTTTACTGTTTTTTTAACTGCCGCTTTTTCCTTTTTCTCGGTTACCGGTACAGCATCTTCTTTTGTTTGCTTAGGAGTATCTTTTTCTACAACAGCTTCAGCTTTTTCTTCTTTAGGTGCTTTAACAACTGCAACTTTTTCTTCCTCTACTTTTTCTATAACTGCTGTTTCGGCTTTGGTAGTAGTTTCTTCAGAGCCACCTTCTTTTTCAGATTGTTTTTCAGATTTACGCTCTTCCAGGCCAGCTGCAATTGCATTTGTAACTTCCGTTAATATAACATCGATAGATTTCGACGCATCATCATTAGAAGGAATTACATAATTAATGGGTCTTGGATCTGAGTTGGTATCTACCATAGCAAATATGGGGATATTCAATTTTTGGGCCTCTTTTACGGCAATATGCTCACGCATAGTATCTACAATAAACAAGGCACCAGGTAAACGCGTCATATCAGATATAGAGCCAAGATTCTTTTCTAATTTAGCACGAAGACGATCTACCTGCAAACGTTCCTTTTTAGAAAGGGTCATAAATGTTCCATCTTTCTTCATCCTATCAATGAAAGCCATTTTTTTTACTGCCTTTCTAATAGTCACAAAGTTAGTCAACATACCACCGGGCCATCTTTCTGTGATGTATGGCATGTTTACGTTGGCTACTTTTTCAGCAACAATATCTTTTGCCTGTTTCTTAGTGGCGACAAATAGGATCTTCCTGCCAGAGGCCGCAATTTTATACAAGGCTTCATTAGCCTCTTCCAACTTAGCAACCGTTTTATATAAATTGATTACGTGAATTCCATTCCGCTCCATGTAGATATAGGGAGCCATATTTGGATTCCATTTTCGTGTAAGGTGTCCAAAGTGCACACCTGCTTCTAATAATTCTTTAACTTCAGCTTTCTTAGCCATTTTTAATACTTAGTTTACGTTCTTTTGAATTAGCAATGTTGAAGTGGTATTCCTTCTTAGCGGAAAGCCTCCAACATTTAGATGCTAAACTAAATTTAACCTTTACCTGCTTTTATAGATACCTTAAATATAGGTAACTAACAGGTTTAGATTTTTAATTGTCCCTTTAACAAGAGACTTTCAATGAACTTGGGTTAAACATCCTGAATTCATTCCAGGACTATATATATTTTTATCGTTTCGAGAATTGGAATTTCTTTCTTGCTTTTTTCTGACCAAACTTTTTACGTTCAACCATTCTAGGATCTCTTGTAAGCAATCCTTCAGGTTTTAAAAATACCCTGTTTTCGGCCTCAATCTCACATAGAGCCCTTGACAAAGCCAGGCGTATTGCTTCTGCCTGTCCTGTAATTCCACCTCCGAAAACATTGACTTTTACGTCATAATTGTCCACGGTATTTGTTAAAGCAAAAGGTTGTTTTACTTTATACTGTAAAGTAGCTGTAGAGAAATAATCTTCTAATGTCCTTTTATTAACGGTAATGTTGCCTTTTCCTTCTGACATATAAACGCGTGCAACAGCCGTTTTTCTTCTGCCTATTTTATGAATTATATCCATTTAATTAAGGTCATTTAAGTTAATAGCCTTTGGTTTTTGTGCTTCCTGATCATGATCAGTTCCAGCATAAACTCTTAAGTTTCTAAACAGTTCAGCCCCCAATTTGTTTTTAGGAAGCATACCTTTTACTGCTTTTTCAATGATGCTAGCAGGATTTTTCTCTAAGAGTTCCCTGGCAGTGGTTGATCTTTGACCTCCGGGATATCCCGTATACCTAATGTAGGTCTTGTTTTCCCATTTATTGCCGCTAAGTTGAATTTTCTCCGCGTTCACAATAACAACATTGTCCCCGCAATCAACGTGTGGCGTAAAACTTGGTTTGTATTTACCTCTTAAAATTTTTGCCACTTTAGAAGCAAAACGCCCCAAAGTTTGGCCCTCGGCATCAACTAATAACCACTGCTTTTCAACAGTATTCTTATTAGCAGATTTGGTCTTGTAGCTTAATGTATCCACTACTTCTTTTTTTTATTAATTAAACACTTCAATCCCGTTTAACGGGCTGCAAATGTACAACTATTAAGTTTAAATGCAAATCGTTATTTCTCTATTTTTTGAAAATAATTATGTCCGTTTAAATCTGATATATTAAGCGGGATTTTTAGAATAATGTACAAAGTAACACATAAAAGCTGTTAAACTAACCTTATAATCGTCCTCTAATCTAACCATCTAAATATACTATATGGCCATTTTTTACGTTTTTCAACAGATAAAACATTTGTAAACCCAAAAAAAATGAAACGTAACCTTTTAACTCTTTTTATTGCAACTGCTCTTTTATTTTCTTGCTCATCAGACAAAGATGATTCAAATCAGGATAATGGTATTGTTGGGTCATGGGAACTAACCGCATTGGAAATTGATGACAGTACGGCAAGTGATGACGAAAAAAATGCCCGAGATATTTTAAGCTTTTTATCTGCAATAGATTGTTATCTTATGACAATTACTTTTAATGCAGACTTAAGCGTAATCACGGAAAACTCAGGAAATTACCTGGAGATAAACGTAAATCCTGGAGGCACAGGGCTCGATGTCCCATGTCCAATGGAGAAAGATACTAGCGTAGATAGTTATATGTATGAAGGAGGAGTACTAACCTATATAGCTGAGAATGAGGTTGAGACTACTGTGAATGCTGAAATTTCAGGAAATACTATGAGAGTAAATGCCACGGAATTAGATTTTATTAATTTTGATGATGGTGGTGTTTTGATCTTTACAAGAAGGTAATAAGAAATTCAACTGAAAATAAAAACCCTTCGTTTTTTACGAAGGGTTTTTATTTTTTATAAAACTTGGTTTGTAAACTCTGTTCCTTAGATGAAATAGAAATTATATATATACCAGGGTTAAGGGTAGCAATCGGAATATTAAGGGCATGGTTGCGAATTTCCCATCTATATTGCTGAATGATGTTACCGGATATATCAGATATAAGGATATCTGCTTTTGAACTATTCTCCAGACCGAGTAGATTAACGACATTAGTGGCCGGGTTGGGGAACACCTTTATCTCTGTTTGATAATTTTTATTTACGGAATTAACATCTTGCTGAGCATTTAAACATAAAGTGCTCAAAACCAAAAAAAAGAGACAGACAGAAACTTTTGCCATGACTTAGTTTTATTTTGAAGAGATTAATATCCTCATTTTGCGAGGCAAATAATCAGATAATAGAGAAATAATCTTTCCCTAAAAATAAAACGAATAATTCCTGTTTTTCGTATCAGTGGGCTTCAAGCCAATTTTCCCCGATACCCAATTCTACATCTAAGGGTACAAGGAGTTCATAAGCGTTTTCCATTTCGGTTCTGATCATAAGCTGGAGATCTTCCAGTTCTGGTTTAAAAACGTCAAATACCAGTTCGTCATGAACCTGGAGAAGCATTTTGGTTTTAAAATCACCTTCATTAAGCTTTTTATGGATATTGATCATTGCTATTTTTATAATGTCGGCTGCGCTACCTTGTATAGGTGCATTCACAGCGTTCCTTTCGGCAGCACCGCGCACAATCGCATTACTTCCATTAATATCTTTTAAATAGCGTCTCCTGCCCAGCACCGTTTGCACATATCCATGTTCCCTTGCAAAGTCTATTTGACCGCTAATATAATTTCGCAGTTTTGGATACGTCTTGTAGTAAGTATCAATTAATTCCTTAGCCTCCGTCCGTGATAAATCTGTTTGATTGCTCAATCCAAAGGCCGATACTCCATATATTATTCCAAAATTCACAGTTTTTGCATTACTTCTCTGATCTCTGGTAACTTCATCCAGCGCGACGTTAAAAACCTTAGAAGCGGTTGAAGCGTGAATGTCTTCCCCATTTTTAAAGGCTTCAATCATTGTAGTTTCTTCACTTAGCGATGCAATTATTCTAAGCTCTATTTGGGAATAATCAGCAGCTAAAAGGATATAATTATCATCTCTTGGAATAAAAGCTTTTCGTACCTGCCTGCCACGTTCTGTGCGTATTGGTATGTTTTGAAGGTTAGGATTATTGCTGCTTAACCTTCCAGTGGCAGCTACAGTTTGCATATAATCTGTATGTACTCTGCCCGTACTCTCTTCAACCTGTTCCGGTAATGCATCAATATAGGTACTCTTTAACTTGGCAAGGCCTCTGTAACTTAGGACATCTTTAATTATTTGGTGTTCTTTGGCGTGATAAGAAAGCACATCTTCCGCTGTGGAATACTGACCTGTTTTTGTTTTTTTGGGCTTGTCTACGAGTTTTAGCTTATTAAACAAAATATCACCTAACTGCTTTGGGGATGCAATATTAAATTCTTCACCGGCTTCCTTGTAGATCTTGACTTCCAGATTTTTTATATCATTTTCCAAATCTTTTGAAAGTGAATGAAGAAATTCCTTATCCAGGTTTATTCCCTCTAATTCCATAGCTGCCAGAACATTCACCAAAGGAATCTCAATATTCCTAAAAAGCTCTTCAGTATTAGCTTCCTTAAGTTCCTTGGCAAACTGTTTTGCCAACTGAAATGTTATATCAGCATCTTCTACTGCGTATTCGGTTTGTCTTTCTAAACTAACCTCCCGCATGCTCAATTGGTTTTTACCTTTTTTCCCTATAAGCTCGGTTATAGATACTGGGGTATAGTTCAGGTAAGTTTCTGCTAACACATCCATATTATGACGCATATCGGGATTTATAAGGTAATGCGCTAACATGGTATCAAATAAACTGCCTTTGACGGAAACATTGTATTTGTGAAGTACTTTTATATCATATTTTAAATTCTGTCCAATTTTCTCTATGTGTTTAGCCTCGAAAAAAGGTCGGAGTTGTTCTATTAATTCCTGGGCATTTTCTCGTTCTTCCGGAAAAGGAACATAAAAACCTTTACCGGCTTCCCAGGAGAAGGCAATTCCAACTAGCTCGGCTACGAGAGGATTTAAAGAAGTTGTTTCCGTATCAAAACAAACTACAGATTGTTTCATTAAATTTTGAAGGAATAATTTCATACCCATTCCTGATGAGACACTCTGATAAACATGAGACACATCATTAATGGTTTTTCTGCTGGAAAATTCTTTTAAAGTAGCAGGAGAATCGCCATCACTTCCAAATAGCGAAAACTGACCACTTCCGGCAGCCTGGGGCTCTTTTTTTCGTTTTGGTTCCTCACTGTTGACTTTTTCATTTACAACATCAGCTTCCTCTGAGAAAATCCTTAAGAATTGTTCTTTTAACCTTCTAAATTCTAATTCCTCAAATATTTTCTGTACTTCTTCACTATTGGGTTCAGAGAGTTCGTAATCCTTGGCGTCAAAAGTAACGTCACAAGTCACGCAAATAGTTGCTAACTTTCTTGAGAGTCGGCCCAACTCGGCATTTTCTTCTACCTTCTCTTTCATTTTACCCTTCAGTTTATCGGTATTGGCAAGCAGGCCTTCAAGGGTTCCAAATTCGGCAATAAATTTTTTGGCGGTTTTATCGCCAACTCCGGGAAGTCCGGGAATATTATCACTGGCATCCCCCATCATTCCCAAATAGTCAATTACCTGTTCGGGGCGTTCTACTCCAAATCGATTTTGTATTTCCGGGATTCCCCAAATTTCAATTCCATTGCCCATACGGGAAGGACGGTACATAAAAATATTTTCTGACACCAATTGCCCGAAATCCTTGTCGGGTGTAACCATATATACTTTGTATCCTTCTGTCTCAGCCTGTTTGGCTAATGTTCCAATAATGTCATCTGCTTCCAGACCGGATAACTCTACACTGGGAATATGCATGGCTTTTAGAATATCCTGAATTATGGGTACGGCCACCCGAATGGCGTCCGGGGTCTCAAGCCGGTTTGCCTTGTATTCTGCAAATAATTCTGTACGCTCCGCACTGCCATCCTTATCGAAACAGACAGCAAGGTGGTCTGGCTTTTCTCGCTTAATAACATCAAACAAGGAATTTACGAACCCCATAATAGCCGAGGTGTCCATTCCTTTAGAATTTATCCTGGGGTTTTTAATCAGGGCATAATACCCCCTGAATATCAATGCATATGCATCCAATAAAAAAAGTCGCTTCTGGTCTGCCATTTTTAGTGTTCTTGTAGGATTTCAAAACTACAAAGTTTAAGTGCTTTAGTAAAGTATTTAAGTGCTTATATAGCTGCTTGCTCTATTATTAATATGTCCTTTTTCGGAATATACCCTGTAGGTAAAGCCCGGCTGTATGCAATACCCTCCGGTTTCTCCTTTTTTGTTGATGGCGATAAAGCCAATTTGGAAATCCAGTTTCTCCTTATTTTTGGATATGATGCGTTTAACCCCTTCTTCACAAGCCTGCTGTGGTGTTTTACCCTGCCTCATCAATTCAACAATAAGAAAACTCCCTACAGTGCGAACAACTTCTTCACCGACACCTGTTGCAGTTGCTCCACCAACTTCATTATCAATAAACAGACCGGCTCCTATAATTGGAGAATCGCCTACCCGCCCCGCTATTTTATATGCCATCCCGCTTGTGGTGCAAGCACCTGCGATATCCCCTTTACTGTCAATTGCGAGCATCCCAATGGTATCGTGATTTTCTATGTTTATAACAGGCTGGTATTTCGAAGTTTTTTTCCATTCTATCCATTCTTCCTTTGATTTCTCAGTAAGTAAGTTTTCTTTTTTAAAACCCTTTTCGTAAGCAAACAATTCCGCCCCTTTCCCTGCAAGCATTACATGAGGCGTATCCTCCATTACCTTTCTTGCAACTGAAATGGGATGGACTATATTTTGAAGGTATACAACTGCTCCACAATTACTGTCTTTGTCCATTATGCAGGCATCCAGAGTAACATTGCCTTCACGGTCCGGTCTACCACCCTTACCTACAGATTGATTCTTAATATCTGCTTCTTCAATCATTACACCTTGTTCAACTGCATCTAAAGCGGTGCCAGCATCACTGAGCACCTGCCAGGCTTTATTTGTTGCATTGGGCACATCCCAAGTTGCAATTACAATAGGTTTTAGTATTTCATTAACCGATGGATGCTTCTTATCAGTTTCGCAGGCGGATAGTAAGGAAGCAGAAAAGATTCCGGCTGTACTTAAGGAAGAATTTTTTAAAAATTTTCTACGTTTCATCTGTCTAGGTTGCTTATTTTTATATGCCTAAATATATGAAATGATCGTAGAAGTATGCGCTAATTCCTATCAATCTGCTGTCAATGCAGAGGAAGCCGGAGCAGACAGAATTGAGCTCTGCGCCGAATTAGCAGTGGGAGGTATAACACCGTCCTATGGTTTAATAAAGAAGGTGTCAGAAAAACTAACCATTCCCATTCATGTTTTAATTAGACCGCGAAGTGGAGATTTCACTTACTCCAAGGACGAATTTCAGATTATGAAAACAAATATTGCACTCTGCTCAGATCTTGGTGTTTCTGGAATAGTTTCAGGAGTTTTGCATTCCGATGGGACACTGGATAAAGCACGAACCGGGGAATTAATTTCTGCAGCCGGAGATTTACAATATACTTTTCATCGGGCATTTGATTGGGTGATTGACCCTATAAAAACACTGTCGGAACTTGAAGGTTTAGGGGTTGACTGTATTTTAACATCCGGAGGAGGACAATCAGCCGAAGAGGCCATTAATCAGTTAGTCTTGTGGAGAGAGAAAGCGAAAAAATGTGTAATCATGCCTGGCGGAGGAATACGAGAACACAACGCATTGTTTTTTAAAAAGCAAGGATTTGAAGCCATTCACCTTTCGGGATTAAAGTTTAGTAAAACACTTAAAAAAAAGCCTGAACTTTCAATGAATAACGCCTCTTATCTCAGAGATGATGAAATAGCCCTTACGGATCCCAATATTGTTCATGCACTAATTCAAAGCGTTAAATAAAGGTAAAGATGTAAAGCGAACCTCTGTTAAAGAAATATATTTGTAAAAAAAGCATATGCTACGCTGGATTATTTTTGTAATAATTTATTTTATTTTGGGCTTCTATACCTTACAAGCCTTAAAGACCGCAACCAGGTTTCCATGGGTTTACTATGTTTTTATAGCCATATCGTTAATAGTACTGGGGAACTTTATTTTTCAATTTACCTGGGGTGAAACCGCCGGCCGGGTTTTAAGCAGGCCTAAAAGTTATGCCTTCGGGTTTTTGGTAGCCATCCTTACTTTCAAAATCATTACAATTATATTTCTTTTTTCTGAAGATATTTTCAGATTCATTGCGGCGGCGTATCAGAAATTTTTTGGTACAACCAGGGAGTTCAGCCTGCCCGAGAGAAGGAGGTTCTTGAGCTTAATTGCCATGGGTATCGCAGCAATTCCTTTTGGGGCATTACTATACGGTATGTATAGAGGAAAATACAATTTTAAGGTATTGAAATACAAAATGGAATATGAAGATCTGCCCCCAGCTTTTGATGGATATCAGATTACTCAAATTTCAGATATTCACAGCGGAAGTTTTGACAATAGAAAAAAAATCGAATATGCTGTTGATTTGATTAATAAACAAAAGAGTGATGTTATTTTTTTTACCGGAGACATGGTAAATAATAAAGCGGAGGAAATGAAACCATGGACTGCATTGTTTTCAAGTCTTAGTGCCGTAGACGGGAAATATTCAATTCTGGGGAACCATGATTATGGCGATTACGTAAGTTGGGAAACCGAGGAGGAAAAGCTGAAAAATTTGGATGAACTTAAGCTGATGCAAAAAGAAATGGGTTTTGATCTCTTGCTGAATGAGAGCAGATATCTGGTAAAAGAAGAAGATAAATTGGCCTTAATTGGAGTTGAAAATTGGGGAAGAGGTGGTTTTAGAAAGTCGGGTGACTTAAAAAAGGCAGCCTCTGAAATTGGCAAGGATGATTTTAAAATCCTATTGAGCCATGATCCATCGCATTGGGAGGATGTAGTTTTAAAAGATAAGTATCACTATCATCTAACGCTAAGTGGTCATACTCATGGGATGCAGTTTGGGATTGAAATTCCCGGATGGATTAAATGGAGTCCGGTCAAATGGCGATATAAATATTGGGCCGGTATTTATGAAGAACTGGGAGAATTTATAAATGTAAACCGTGGATTTGGATTTATAGGCTATCCGGGAAGGGTAGGTATCTGGCCGGAAATCACTGTTATTACGCTAAAAAAGAAAGAATTAACTTGAATTTAACTTTCAAGTAATGGCCAAAATTAAGGGCATACCGGATTTTTTAACATTTTTTCATACATTTGATCTATAACCCAATGTATTTTATATGTCCAAATTTGGTGAACTTATAGATCTAAATACCCCTGTATTACTTGATTTCTATGCGGAATGGAACGAGCAATCTACTTCCATGCACCCTGTTCTTAGGGATGTTGCAGCAGCATTAGGAGATAAAGGAAAGGTTATAAAAATAGATGTAGATAAGAACAAGGAACTATCACAGGCACTTAGAATTAAAGGTTTGCCAACCCTGATGATCTATAAAAAAGGGGAAATGGTTTGGAGGCAAAGTGGTGAGCAAGATGCAAATACTCTTATTGGAATACTTAACGAATACCTCTAAACAGTAACTGTGCATTTATATCAATATTCTTCTAAGTGAAGAAGTAATTGCTCAATGTTAACCCTATCCAGTACTTTCCGGGAATCATGCTCATTCATCCGAAAATGAATCTTGTTCAACTTCCAAAGTATCTCTCATATCCGGATTCGATTGCTCCATTAAAGGCGGCTCTTCTAGTACTTCATCTTCATAAAAATGACTGAACCTGTCTATATGCTCATTAAAAATTAATGTTTCTTTTTCTGCCATCTCCCGGTCATTATTTTCGATAAGAATATCAATGTTTCTTCTGTAAGCTTCCATATCGCCAATAATATCTTCAATATTATCATATTGTTCATCTAATGGAATGCTTGAATAATAATCTAATCGATCCTGATAAATATCCCTTAATTTATAGAATAAATCCCGGGCTTTCTGTGTTTCTCCTACCTTATAATATCCATCCACATAAGGTTCGACAAAAGCGTAAAAACTATAGTATTCTACAGGCATATTTGTCATAGCAATGTTAATCACATCTTTTGCCTTGTCTATTTCGTTTTCATTTATTAGAGCTTCTGTCAATCGTGCAAGATTGCCCCGGAAAGATAAACCTTGTGTTCTGGTTTGTGGATCATGATAGATATCTGAACTTCCTGAATTGCCCCAATCCCATCCTTTTACGATATCGTACATCAGTTCTGTATCTATTCGCCCCATCTCAAAAGAACTTTGATTTTTCGTTTGGATGGGCACTAATTTATAGGCCAATCCCTCCAGCTGTAAATATTCTTTCATCCAGATGTATTCTGCTTTGTCAAAACTACCGCCTGAAAAGTATATTGGACGTTTCCAATCATTATTGGCAATGATATCCAACATCAAAATCCTGTTTTTCGGCAAGGCGCTTTTCGGCAGGTCAATATCTATATAATCAACAATTAATGCCGAATCTTTTTCCTTAACCAGGCCACTTTCAAGTACATTTTTCTTGTTAACAGGGACTCTTATTTTGTTAGTTGGATAATATACAAGGTCTAATGTACTCTCAGAATATTCACTTAGTTCAGCACCCTGTTTTTCAAGTATATACTTGAATTTTGTCTGAGGTTTGTTGCTCCCCACCCAATTCATAAAATCTTTGATGTCCCATCGTTTTTCAGCCAAACCAGGAAGACCCTGATAATAAATTACATCCCTGTTGCCATATCTATATAGATCATGCGTCAGTTGAGAGGGTATGGGGTCACTTTTATAAGCCTTTCGTTTCATTTGATCCACATACCAATCTGTAGCAAAAAGGCTGGTACAAATTATACGTATATCGGTACGGTATCCTTCAATTTCCTGTGCATACCAAAGAGGAAAAGTATCATTGTCTCCAATAGTGAATAACATGGAGCCTGCATCTTCCTGACAGGAATCAAGATATGCCTTCGCACTGGTGCGGGCCGTAAAGCGGTTAGATCGGTCGTGATCATCCCAATTCTGAAAGGCCATAACCCCCGGAACAGTCAAAAGACAGATCACAATAACTAGTGGTCCAAGTACCTTTGGGGTTATCAACTTTTTAAATTCTTCATAAAGGCCATAAACACCTAAACCTATCCACAAGGCGAAAATATAAAAGGAACCTACAAGCGAATAATCCCGTTCACGTGGCTGAAAAATATAAGGATTTGTATAGAATTGAATTGCAATTCCCGTAAAAATAAAAAACACAAATAGAGCCCAGAATTGCTTAGGATTTTTGGTGAGTTGAAAAACCAAACCTATAATACCCAGGATTAAGGGCAAAAAGAAATACGTATTTCTACCTTTATTATCCAACACCTCTTTTGGGAGATTTTCCTGACTTCCCAAACGCAGGCTGTCTATAAACTCAATCCCGCTTAACCATTCACCATTACCATTATAACGACCCTGTAAATCATTCTGCTTTCCAACAAAGTTCCACATAAAATAACGCCAGTACATATAACCAAATTGAAACTGAAACATATATTTCAAGTTCTGCCAAACGCCTGGTGGTTCTACTTCCAAATACTCTCCAAACTGCCGTAAAAAACCAATGTACTGTTCTTCATCTATTTCGCCATTGGCAAGGCCAGATTTAACCTGGGCAACTGCTTTGCGTAACTCCTCATTAGACGTCTTCATCCTAAAATTCAAAGGACCGAAATATTTCATGTAGTTTTCAGCATTCTGATCGCTCCACATTCGCGGTAATATACCCCTGTGATCTTCGTTAGGGCCCTGCATCGCATTCTTGTATTTATTTACAATAATGTATTTACCTGCTTTTTTGTCTTTCTCGTATTTAGGTTTA
>CBDTVT010000021.1:0-24492 GCA_965364275.1 uncultured Eudoraea sp.
ATGGAAATATTTTGGAAGTTCAATGTACATATGATCCCAAAAGCAAGAGTGGAAGTGGAAGCGAGGAGAGTTTGAGAAGAGTTAAGGGCACTTTACATTGGGTCTCTATAAAACATGCTTTACCGGTTGAGGTGAGATTGTACGATAGGCTCTTTACAGATGAAACACCAGATAGCCATAAGGACAAGGATTTTCTCGAATTCATTAACCCAAATTCGCTGGAGGTTATTACAGCTTATGTTGAACCTAGCCTGAAAGAGGCAAAGATTAACGACCGTTTTCAATTTCAAAGATTGGGATATTTTAATGTTGATGAAGATTCTACCCAGGAAAAAATGGTATTTAACAGAACTGTAACCCTTCGTGATACATGGGCTAAAAAAGAGCATAAGCCCTAGAATAGAGAATACTTATCTGTAAAAATATTACAATTGGTATTATTTATATTAATTGATGAATATTGAGTCAGTTTAAGGGATTCACGCATCAGCCCCATACCTGGCAAAGCCCGATATTTAAATATGCCTATAGAAATGACCTATAGCGGTTTTACCATTTATTGAGGATAGTAAACCAATAATATAGTATCAAAAGAAAAACTCCTTCCAAATTTCTTCCGGAGGGAGTTTTTTAGTTTCTCAATTAGATTACTATGTTTCTTTTTTTGGTTTTTGCTTTTTCATAGATTCACCTATCATATTACTTGCAGTAAAGGATGCTACCATATTATTCAACATATCACTGCCTGCCTGTGGTGAATTTGGCAGTAATATAAGATTAGTATTGGTTTCTTCACCAATAGATTGAAGTGTATCATAATGCTGGGTTACAACAATTAGAGCTGAGGCTTCCTGTGAATTTATTCCTACTTTATTTAATACTTCAACAGATTCTTCAAGACCTCTTGCAATTTCGCGTCTTTGATCTGCAATACCCATGCCCTGTAAACGCTTACTTTCAGCTTCGGCCTTGGCTTTTTCAACTATTAGAATTCTAGCTGCGTCTCCTTCAAACTGTGCTGCAATCTTTTCACGTTCTGAAGCATTAATTCTGTTCATCGCCGCTTTTACCTGGGCATCCGGGTCAATATCGGTTACCAAAGTTTTTATAATATCATACCCATAGTCTAGCATGGCTTGCTGTAATTCAGATTTTACCGCTATAGCAATATCATCTTTCTTTACAAAGACATCATCTAATTTCATTTTAGGAACCTCTGCCCTGACAACATCAAAGACATAAGAAGTAATTTGATCGTGCGGATATTCTAACTTATAGAATGCCTCATAAACTTTTTCTCTAAGAACCACATATTGTACAGAAATTTTCAGCTTTACGAATACATCATCCAAAGTTTTGGTTTCAACGATTACATCTAATTGCTGTATTTTAAGGCCCAGGCGGGCCGATATACGATCTATCATCGGAATTTTCATCTGTAATCCTGAATGTCGGATACTGTGAAACCTTCCAAACCGCTCAACAATCACAGCAGTTTGTTGTTTAACAATGAAAAATGAAGCCATAAGAATAAAAAGTCCTATAAAAATAATAGGTATAAGAAGTAAATTGCCCATAGTGTATAAAATTAAGTTAGTGAATATTATTCGAGAGATGCAGAAGATATGTCGGCTTTTTTAACCATTTGTTACAATTTTTCCACAGCAATTTTAATTCTTTTTAGAGTTTCTTTTTTGCCAACCAATGCCATAATATCAAATAAATGCGGGCCTTTTAAATCCCCGACCATAACTAATCTTAAAGGGGCCATAACTTGTCCGAATGATAATTGCTCTTCACCAATCCATTTTTTAATCATTTCTTCAAGTTCTGAAGAGGAAAAATCTGCCAGGGATTCCAAAAGGGAAGCAATACTATTTAAAAGGTTAGGTGTATTTTCTTTCCATTGCTTTTTAACAACCTTTTCATTATATGAATTTGGAGTCTGAAAGAAGTAGTTGCCCAGCTCCCAAAAGTCCAACACAAAAGATGCGCGTTCTTTTATCAAAGAAATTACGCTGGTTATGTAACCATCATTATTTACAAGATTAAAGTCAAATGTTGTTTCATTATTAAATTTTTCAGCCAGTATAGGTTTAAAGAAGTTTAGTAAAACTACATCATCTTGTACTTGAAGATAATGATGATTATACCATTTGGTCTTATCAGGATCAAATCTGGCACCGGATTTGTGTACCCGAC
This sequence comes from uncultured Eudoraea sp., assembly GCA_965364275.1. Classification (GTDB taxonomy): domain Bacteria; phylum Bacteroidota; class Bacteroidia; order Flavobacteriales; family Flavobacteriaceae; genus Eudoraea. Next base: position 2,203 of record CBDTVT010000021.1, read on the forward strand.
TCAGGTCGAAAGAGTTAATCAACTCATCCAATTCGAAAATTTCCTGCTCAGTACCGGGATTCCATCCCAAAAGAGCTAGAAAATTGACCACTGCTTCTGGAAAGTAACCAGCCTCTTTATATCCTGCCGAATCTCCCCATGAAAGCGGAAATATAGGAAACCCGCCTTTTTCCCCATCACGTTTACTCAATTTACCTTTTCCTTCAGGCTTCATGATTAATGGCAGATGTGCAAATTTAGGGGCCTGCCATCCGAAAGCATCATATAATTGCGTATGCAGGGCCAATGAAGGCAACCATTCTTCGCCGCGGATGACGTGGCTTATCTCCATAAGATGATCGTCAACAATATTAGCCAGATGATAGGTGGGCATACCATCGCTTTTGAACAATACTTTATCATCTAATATGTTGGTATCAATCTTTATATCGCCTCTGATAATGTCAGTTAAATGCAATACTTCATCCTGTTGGTTATAAAAACGGATAACATAATTTTCTTCATTAGCCAGCCTGGTTTGGAGTTCTTCAGGCTTGATTGATAACGAATTATCCAGCTTTAAACGATTATGCCAATTATATATGAAAGTTTTACCCCTGCTCTCATGGTCCTTTCGGTGAGAATTAAGACTCTCTACGGTGTCAAAGGCATAATAAGCCTTTCCACTAGAAATGAGTTGATCGGCGTATTTTTTGTAAAGCAATTTACGTTCGCTTTGTCTGTATGGGCCATGGCCTGATTCTTTTCCCGGACCTTCGTCAAAAGGTATACCACACCAGTTTAAGGCATCTATGATATATTTTTCTGCGCCTTCGACATATCGATTTTGATCAGTATCTTCTATTCTGAGAATGAAATCCCCATTGTTTTGTTTAGCGAAAAGATAATTATACAGGGCAGTCCTAACCCCACCTATGTGTAGTGGACCCGTTGGACTTGGCGCAAACCGAACACGAACTTTTTCAGTCATTTAAATAAAGTTAGTCGACAAAGATAGTTGTTAAAAAAGCACAATAAAACAAATTATAAACTTGCTTCTTTCATTTCATCAGGTATTCTTGGGTTCATTACTCTGAACCATAGTGGAGGTAGAAATGACAGGACCATTGAAGTTGGATAACCAAAGGGCATCTGGGGTGAACTATCATGATAATCCAATATCTGATATTTTTTGGATGATTTAAAATGGTGGTCGCTATGTCTCGTCAATTCATATAACATGATGCGGCCCATTACATGATTACTGTTCCAGGAATGAACTTCACGTACTCGCTCATAACGTCCTGAGGGTAGTTTTTTTCTAATCAAGCCATAATGTTCTATATAATTAACGGTTTCAAGCAGCAAAAAACCTACTAAACCTGCTAAGATTGCATATAGTAAAACTGAAGTACCAAAAAAGTAGTAGATAAGACTCAAGTACACAAACTGGATTAGGGTATACCAGAGCATATCATTATATAAGGAGAAGATACCCCTGTTCTCGGATCGCAGCAATTTTCCCTGAATAACCCAGGCATTTATGTATTGTCGCGTTACTGAGGTTAGCCAAAATGAATATACCGATTGGTTGTATTTTGCTGTTGCAGGATCTTCCTTTGTTGCCGCGTGAAGATGATGCCCATAGTTATGTTCAATGTAGAAGTGCATATATAAAGACGGAAGGAGTAATAGTTTACCCAAAAAGCGTTCGATACCATTTACCCGGTGACCTAGCTCGTGCGCTACATTAATGCCGTTTGTTCCCAGAACAATTCCCGTGGATATAATAATTCCTACTAATTCATAGGTTTCGTACGAGCTGGAGGCAAGTTCATGTAGTGAAAAGTAAAACAGCCCAAAAACTAAAGGAATATTTAAATAAAGTAACCAGTCAAAAAGCTTGTTTTTTAGTCTGGTTTCTCTTTCCTCTCCTTCAAAGTTTGTGGCATTTACGGGAAGCAGTAACTCTAAAGCCGGGATCAGCAAAAATGCATATACCGGAGTGATAAAACTCCAGTATCCCTTAAAGTAAATTCCAATAAAGGCCGAGATTGGAATAGTAAAAGCCGCAAGGTACTTTAAATCTTTCATTCACTACTTTTTAACAAATATTTGAGTCAAAAATCTAGTTTAACAGGTATCTTGGTATTAAATATAGCAGAATTTGAGCAGTTATAACAACATCTTGGACAAACTGAATAAGTTTAGCCGCAAGTATTATACGAAAATGTTAATAAAAGGGGGATTGCTTTTTTTAGCTTTCGGTGTGCTATATTTTATGGTAATACTTGGAATAGAATATTTTTTCTGGCTTAATTCAGAAGGTCGTTTTATTTTGTTTTTACTGTTTTTGATAGTTGAGGCATTCTTACTGTATCATTATATTGCGATTCCAATTTCCTATCTATTAAAACTCAAAAAAGGAATAAGTAATAGAGAAGCTTCAATATTAATCGGTAAACACTTTGGCGAAATTGGGGATAAATTATATAATCTGCTGGATTTAGCTGAGGACAATGACAGGTCTGAACTTTTGTTGGCAAGTATCCAACAGCGTTCAGACAATTTAACAATGGTGCCTTTTACCAGAGCTATAGATCTTAAGGATAGTTTTAAATATCTGAAATATGTAACGATTCCTGTTTTGTCTTTACTTGTACTATGGGTTTCGGGAAATTTTGATTCATTTTTTGGCTCTTATGAACGGGTTATAAATTATGATACGGCTTATGAACCACCTGCTCCTTTTGTTTTCAAACTATTATCGGGGAATTTACAAGTTTTGGAAGACAGTAGCTTTACAGTTCAGGTAGCAACTGAAGGGAAAGTTAGGCCAACAGAAGTTTATATAGTTGTGAATGGAAAGGAGATCTTGCTTCAAAAGGTTAATGATTTATATGAATATACTTTTACCGCTCCTTTAATTACTACGGAATTCTTTTTTAAGGCTAATGAGGTGGATTCTAGGATTTATGAATTGAAATCTTTGAAAACACCATCAATACAATTCTTTGAGATTACTTTAGATTATCCAGCATATACTAAAAGACCTTCAGATATCCTTAAAGGTACGGGAAACGCAACCTTCCCGGAAGGAACAAGAGTAAGCTGGAAACTTGAAGGGCTTAATACGGATAAAGTTCTTTTAATTGGCAAAGACACTACTATTACATTAAATAATGAACAAAAAATATTCTCACTTAGTAAGACGATTTATAATGAGTTTTATTACGCTTTAGCTACTTCAAATAAGAATGTTGCGAACTATGAAAAACTGGATTATCAGTTTCGCGTTATTAAGGATGCTTTTCCTTCAATTTCAGCGAAGAAGGTTACGGACTCCTTAAATCCTAATACGGCTTATTTCATTGGAGAAGCTTCAGATGATTATGAGGTGAGATCAATTAAGTTAATTTGCTATGCAGATACCAATAAAGGTGATAAACAAGTTCTTAGCCTGGGGACGCCGAATGCAAATTATAATCAGTTTTATTACACTTTTCCTACCGGATTAACTCTGGAAGAAGGACGAGCTTATACTTACTATTTTGAAGCGGCAGATAATGATGCAATTCACAGCGGAAAGACTTCTAAAACACAATTGTTTACTACAACGATATACGACAGTAATGAGTTGAAAAACAAGGAATTAGAGGCGCAACAAGCAATAATTAAGGGAATGGATAATTCCTTGGAGAAGTTTAAAGCACAAGAACAAGCGCTGAAGGAAATAAATCGGGAACAAAAAGAAAAGAACAGCCTAAATTTCAATGATCAGATGCAAATAAAGGAATTCTTAAGAAAGCAGCAAGATCAGGAGCAGTTAATGCAAAAGTTCAGTAAGCAATTAAAGGATAATCTTGAATCATCCGACAAAAACGACAAACTTAGTAAAATGCTGAAGGAGCGCCTTGAACGCCAGGAAATAGAGGCTAAGAAAAACGAAAAGCTGCTGGAAGAACTTAATAAGGTAGCAGACAAAATAGACAAGGAGGAATTGTCAAAGAGATTGGAAGAACTGGGTAAGAAACAACAAAACAGTAAAAGAAATTTAGAACAATTGCTAGAATTAACAAAGCGGTATTATGTTACGGAAAAGGCCGCGCAATTGGCTAAGGATTTGGAGAAATTAGCTAAAAAGCAAGATGTATTATCCGATAAGGAAATTGATAAGTTAAGTCCTGATTTACAGAAGGAAATGAATGAGCAGTTCGAAAATCTTGCAAAGGAGCTCGAGGAACTTAAAAAAGACAATAAAGATCTTAAAAAGCCACTTGATCTGAAAATAGATAAGAATAAGGAAGAGGGAATTAAAGATGATCAGGGAGAGGCTTTGGAGGAACTAAATAAACATAAAGGGGAAGAACAATCTGCCAATGATGGCAATCAGGAGGAATCTGCGAATAAAGCAAAACAAAAGCAAAAGGCCGCATCTCAAAAGATGCAGGAAATGAGTGAAGAATTGAGTGCATCAGGCTCTTCTAGTGGTGAATCGACCATTACTGAGGATGCTGAAATGTTACGGCAGATTTTAGATAATTTGGTTACTTTTTCTTTTAAGCAGGAAAAGTTATATGATCAGTTAGAAGGCTCAGACTTTGATATGGCAAATTATTCTGGCAGTGTCAGGAAACAAAAGGAATTACGAAATTTGTTTGAACATATAGATGATAGTTTGTTTGCCTTGTCTTTAAGAAGGGCAGAACTATCCGAGTTTGTAAATGAACAAATAACCGAAGTTTATTATAATATTGACAAGTCACTTGAGAGCATTGCTGATAATAAGATATATCAGGGCGCAGCATATGAACAATATGTTTTAAATGCGTCAAATAGCTTAGCTGATTTTTTAGCTAACCTCCTGGACAATATGCAGCAAAGTATGAAGGCGGGATCTGGATCTGGGAACCCCAACGATGGATTTCAGCTGCCAGACATAATCAAGGGACAGGGTGAACTTAAGGATAAAATGGGTCAGATGGGTGAAACTGGAAAAGGGGGAGGCGAAGGCAAAGAAGGCAAGGGACAAATGCCTGGTCAAAAAGGACAGGAAGGGGAACAAGGCGATAAGGGTAAAGAAGGTGATAAGGGACAAAGCGGGGATACTAAAGAAGGCAAAGGAAATAATGGGGATAAAGGTAAAAATGGAGAAAATGGCGCCGGAGGAGAAGGAGGTATAAGTGAAGAGGAAATGAAGGAAATTTATGAGATTTATAAAGAACAGGAATATCTAAAGCAACAACTGGAAAAGCAACTACAGGATATGATGGAAGCAGGTGATAAATCGCTTGCTCAAAAACTTATTAAGCAAATGGAAGATTTTGAAAAAGACCTTCTAGAGAATGGAATAACCCAAAGAACAAGGAATAGGATGAATTTTATTGAACATCAATTATTAAAGCTGGAAAATGCTGCTTTGAAACAGGATAAGAAGCAGGAGCGAGAGAGTCAGTCTAACACAAAACAGTTTCAAAATCCTGTTTTAACAAGGCCTGATGTACTTGAGAATTATAAAAATGAAATTGAGATTTTAAACAGGCAAGCATTACCTTTGCGGCAAAATTATCAGGAAAGGGTAAGAAGCTATTTTAGAAACGATGATTAATTTTCATTATGAAACTGAGTTTGATTTAGAGGGAGCAAAGAATTATACCAATTGGATTATTGCTATTATTAATAGCGAGAACGCAGATTTAGGGGATTTAAGTTATATTTTTTGCTCAGATGACTATCTTCTTAAATTAAATCAAAAATATTTAAAACATAATTCGTTTACGGATATTATTACATTCGATTATTCTGTACAGAAGGTTATATCTGGTGAAATCTATATTTCAGTAGATCAGATTAGGGAAAATGCAATAAAATTCAATGAAGATTTTAATAAGGAATTACTTCGGGTTATGGCTCATGGAGTATTGCACTTGATAGGCTATAATGATAAAAGCAAAATGGAGAAGGTAGAAATAAGGACTAAGGAGGACGAAAAAATTAATATGTTCCACGTGAAACAATAAGTGAAGAAATGTTTGAAAAGAGTTATGATGTAATTGTTGTTGGGGGTGGTCATGCTGGAGCTGAAGCAGCGGCGGCGGCGGCGAATTTAGGCTCAAAAACATTGCTGGTTACAATGAATTTGCAGACTATTGGACAAATGTCCTGTAATCCTGCTATGGGAGGAATAGCTAAAGGACAAATTGTTAGAGAGATTGATGCGCTGGGCGGGTATAGCGGAATTATTACGGATAAATCGGCTATTCAATTTAAGATGTTGAATAAATCTAAAGGACCTGCCATGTGGAGTCCAAGAGCGCAAAATGACAGAATGCGTTTTGCGGAAGAATGGCGACTTGCTCTAGAGAAGACGCCGTTAGTTGACTTTTACCAGGAGATGGTCAATGGATTGCTTGTTGATGGTGATAGGGTGATAGGTGTCAGAACTTCGTTGGGTGTGGATATTAAATCTAAGGCTGTAGTGCTTACTAATGGCACTTTTTTAAATGGCCTTATACATATAGGGGATAAACAATTTGGAGGCGGCAGAGCGGGTGAAAAGTCAGCAACCGGAATAACAGAGCAATTGACAGATTTTGGATTTGAAAGTGGCCGTATGAAAACTGGTACCCCGCCCAGAGTGGATGGAAGATCTTTAGATTATTCTAAAATGATTTTACAACCAGGGGATTTAAATCCTGAAAAATTTTCATTTTTAGAATCTTGTACATTAAAGGAACAGCGTGATTGTCATATGACGCATACCAATGCCATAGTGCACGAATTATTAAAAGAGGGTTTTGATCGATCACCTATGTTTAATGGCCGAATTAAAAGCATTGGTCCAAGATATTGCCCATCTATAGAGGATAAAATTAATCGGTTCGCTGATAAAGACAGTCATCAGATTTTTGTTGAACCTGAAGGATGGCATACGGTGGAAGTCTATGTGAATGGCTTTTCTACTTCGCTACCGGAAGACATACAGTACAAGGCGCTAAGATCTGTGGTTGGCTTTGAAAGTGTAAAATTCTTTAGACCCGGATATGCTATAGAGTATGATTACTTTCCACCTACTCAGCTGAAACATACCTTAGAAACCAAGCTTGTACAAAACCTATATTTTGCCGGACAGATTAATGGCACTACAGGATATGAAGAAGCAGCATCTCAAGGGATTATGGCCGGCATAAATGCACATTTAAAAATAAATGAGAAAGATCCCTTTATTTTGAAAAGGGATGAGGCTTATATTGGAGTTTTAATAGATGACCTGATAACTAAGGGCACAGAAGAACCTTATAGGATGTTTACTTCAAGGGCAGAATATCGAACCCTGTTACGACAAGATAATGCCGATTTAAGGCTGACCCCAAAGAGTTATGAAATAGGACTTGCAAAAGAAGAGCGTCTTTTTGCAATGAGAGAAAAGGAAAAAAAATCTAATGATTTTATTAAATTTTTCAAAAACACTAGTTTTAATCCGGCCCAGATTAATCCAATTTTGGAGGATGTATCTTCAGCTCCGGTAAAACAGTCTGATAAGATGTTTAAAGTATTTTCCAGACCAGGGGTAACAATGTCTCATATGCTAAAACTGGAAAAGGTTTCGAATTATGTAAATGACAATGACTTAAATAGAGAAGTAATGGAACAGGCTGAAATCCAGGTAAAATATGCAGGATATATAGCTAAAGAAAAAAATAACGCAGACAAACTTCAACGATTGGAAAACATTAAAATTCCCGAAAACTTCGACTATAGTAAATTAAAGTCTCTTTCTCTTGAGGCCAGGGAAAAGCTGTTAAGTATACAACCTAGAACAATTTCTCAGGCTTCCAGAATAAGCGGTGTTTCTCCAAGCGACATAAGTGTGTTGCTTGTATATATGGGAAGATAGAAAAGGATTGTTCCACGTGGAACAAAAACAAAACTATACCATTCGGCATCTAAAATACGGGAGTTCAGTTTCTGCTACTCCAGCATTGATTTGAATTCATCTTAAAATTAAGAACAGAATACTTAAAAGTTTGAAGGTAATCCATAATTAAGGGAGATGCACACAATATAATTTCGTTTTTTCAAGACAAGGTTTTAAACTATCTTCGAAAAGCAATAAGACATTCTAGGCGATACTAATTGAAAATGAAAAGATTTTTAAAGACCAAAGATTTTTCGGTTTCCGGAGAAGAATTCGAATTATTATTGGATACGGAATTAAATATGTTACGAACACACCCGGAGCCGAAGCACCTGGAGAATTATTATAATAGTGAAGCATATATTTCTCATACAGATTCCGCAAAAACTTTAGTCGATAAACTCTATCAACATATTAAAAAGCATAACCTTAGAAAAAAAGTTAGCCTAATTAATAAATATACCACTTCAGATAAAACACTATTGGATATTGGTACGGGTACAGGCTCTTTCCTTGAATCCGCAAAGTATAATGGCTGGGAAACATATGGAATTGAACCCAATAAAAAGGCGAGGGACTTGGCAATAAATAAGGGGTTGGAACTAAAAGAAAACATCGATCTTCTTGAGGAACAAAGTTTTCAGGTTATCACTCTGTGGCATGTTCTTGAACATTTACCTAATTTGGATTTGCAGATAAAAAAAATAGCATCTCTTCTAAATAGTGATGGGACTTTGATCCTTGCAGTTCCAAATTTCCAATCTTATGATGCTAAATATTATAAAGAATATTGGGCGGCTTATGATGTTCCCAGACATCTTTCTCATTTCTCACAATTATCTATAAGAAAGCTTTTTGCTCAAAATGAGATGAGGGTAGTAAAGACAAGGCCCATGATATTCGATTCCTTCTATGTCTCTTTACTTTCCGAAAAATATAAACACGGTAAGGGAAATTTTTTAAAAGCATTTTTGGTTGGCCTCAAATCAAATATATGCGCCTGGAAAACAAAAGAGTATTCATCTCTTCTTTATATTCTTAAAAAAGGCTGAAAAGGCGTTTTAAAGCGATTTAAGCTCAAATTATTCAACTCAGTATATTTTGCTTAGGGGTCTTGTAATTTATCAATTATAAGAAGCTAAGTAACTTCAGAAATAATAGATAATACGCATGCATTTTTTAAATTACATAAACAATATCTATTGTTGATTCAATCACCATAGGAACGGTATATATCCTCTTTGAAGAACAGCCAAGCTAATTATTGAATAAAATTCAAATCATTACAAAAACCTTTACTATTTTTGCCAACTAAATTTAAGGAACACATGAAGAAAATAGTTTTAGCGATTTTTTTAATCGTAGCAGTAGGTTGTGAGCAAAATAAAATTGGCTTTGTTGATAACGTAAAATTGATGGATGGTTATCAGGAAAAAATCGATATGGAAGCCAGATATAAGATTAAAACAGAAGCACTAAATAAAAGAAGAGATAGTATTTCTCAGGCATTTCAATTAGAAGCGCAAGCTTTTCAAACCAAAGCTCAAGGCATGCCCCAAACTCAAGCCCAGGAGGAGTATGGTTTGTTGCAACAAAGGGGACAGTTTATGGGCCAACAATTACAGCAGGAAGAACAACAAATGCAATCTGAAGGTCAAATAGAAATGGATAGCTTGATCAGTAAAGTAAAGGGTGAAATTAATGGCTATGGGAAAGGTAATGGCTTTACTTATATCTTAAGTGGCGGAGTTGGTGGCAGTGTGCTATATGGAACCGACACCAAGGATTTTACGCAGGACATTTTAAAAATCCTAAACGAGAAGTACAAGAACTGATATCCAGGCTTTATTTACAAATGAAGTTCTTATAAGAAGATTTCTTTAAAGCTAAAAGAAGGGTTAATCTGGTGTGATAATTTTGATTTTGATTTAAGGCTGTAGTAGAAAAACAAGAAAAATTGCTGGAATAAAATAGATTGCAATGGTTCTTGCCCCATCATAATCTTTAGCGATTCTTTGTCCAAACAATAGCATAAGCAAGGATATACACGACATGATTGCCCCATAAAGCGCAATGGTATCTTCTCCGCTAAAAATTAATTGATATAACCCTATAGCGCATAAAGCGGCTGAAATCATTTCTGTAAGAAGTATGGTAGCCAGCAGGAATGGAACCAGGTCTTTTAGTGGCGTATCCTTAAAATGCCCTTGCAACCAACCCAGATTTCCTTTCCAATCAATTATTTTGTCAATCCCGCTTTGTAAAAAAGTAATTATCAGGAATAGTAAGATTAAAATAGCAGCCGCATTATTCAGCATGTTTTCCATAATATATTTTATATAACAATTTTATTATCAAGTAATTGGAATAGGTTATTATGATTAGGCCGCCGGTTTATGTAATAGACGAGTTAGTCTTATGGATAAATCTGTCAATATAATTTTTGAATTCCCATTGCGCTCTATATGATATATAGCTTCTTCCAATTCGTTTACTATAGATAAAATATTTCTTTCATGAATAAAAGGGGCAAATTTCTCAAGTTGAAAGCCGTCAATATGAATGCGCATGTAGACCAATTCTTTGACATTATAATTCAATAGCATGGCCTGTCTCATTACAGCTAAACAATACTTTAGAAATTTTTTCTGAGTTTCTCTTCCGGTTTTGGCAACCTCTTCACTCCAGAGAATTAATTCATGAATTGCCGCTTTATTACCTTTTGCTTTAAATGCACTGCGTACCCATTGAACAAACCACTTTTCAAAAATTAATTCTTCAGAATCTTTGTTCATAAGATCCATGGCTTTGTTAAAATTCCCATTCGCTTCATGGGCAACTCTTAACGCTTCTTCTCTCATTAGCCCTTTTTCTATCAATGCAGCGGCAATTGCATCTTCAGATAATGGCGGAAAGTGTAATACCTGACATCTGGAACGTATCGTTTGTAAAATCTGTTCTTCGTCTTCTGCAATAAATATGAATACAGTTTTATCCGGAGGCTCTTCAATTAATTTTAGTAGTTTATTTGAAGCAGCGATATTCATAGATTCGGCCATCCAAATAATCATTATTTTATATCCCCCTTCATAGGATTTTAAGGCGAGTTTTTTTACAATATCATGAGCTTCGTCAACTCCAATTTGTCCTTGTTTCTTTTCAATACCAATAAGTTGGTACCAATCAAAAAGATTTCCATAAGGCTGTTCTTTTACAAATTGTCGCCATTCTTGCAAATAATTATTACTAACAGCATGTGATTTTACTTTATCTGAATTGGATACGGGAAATGCGAAGTGTAAATCTGGATGGGATAAAGAAGAACATTTCAGGTTGCATGAATCTTCAATTGGAATGTTCTCACCACCTGAATTCTTACACAATAAATATTGAGCATAAGCCAGAGCGGTTACAAGTGTACCACTACCCTCGGGACCTACAAATAATTGTGCGTGTGGTATGCGCCCTGCATCAGCACTTGACCAAAGATGATTTTTAATATGAGAAAGCCCTAGAATATCCTTAAATAACATACCTTCAAATATAGGACATTTGATTATCTAACAATAAATTATTGGAGCCGCCTTTAACTGAATTGTAATAATCTTTACATTTGACATTCTCAAAACAATTATTCCGAATGAAAACAATAGATGATTTTAATTTTGAAAATAAAAAAGCTTTAGTACGAGTAGATTTTAATGTTCCATTAGATGGGGATTTTAATGTAACGGATGCGAATCGAATTGAGGCAGCCAAACCAACAATAATTAAAATCCTGGAAGACGGGGGAAGCGCGGTACTTATGAGTCATCTTGGGAGACCTAAAGGAGAGCGAAATTCTGCATTATCATTATCCCATATTTGTGATAAAGTATCAGAAGTCTTAGGTGTACAGGTGAAGTTTGTAGATGATTGCGTAGGTGAAAAGGCTGAAAGTGCGGTTGCAGAATTGCAGAGCGGAGAAGTACTTTTACTAGAAAATCTTCGCTTTTATCCTGAAGAAGAAAAAGGAGACACAACTTTTGCAGAACAATTGGCACATTTAGGAGATATTTTTGTCAATGACGCCTTTGGCACAGCCCACAGAGCCCATGCATCTACGACAATAGTGGCAGGTTTTTTTCCTGATAAAAAATGTTTTGGGTACCTGTTGGCAAAAGAAATCAAGGCTATAGGCAAGGTTATGACAACAGGAGAAAAACCTGTTACAGCAATACTTGGAGGCGCCAAAGTCTCCTCAAAAATTACCATTATTAAAAATATCCTGAGTAAAATAAATCACTTGATTATTGGGGGTGGGATGACCTATACTTTTATAAAAGCACAAGGAGGTAAAGTAGGAAATTCCATATGTGAAGATGATAAAATGGATCTTGCACTTTCCATACTTAAGAAAGCTAAAGAATTGGGAGTTCAGGTTCATCTTCCGGTAGATGTCATAGCTGCTGATGACTTTAATAACAATGCAAACACAAAAATTGTGGCTGTTGATGATATCCCTGATGGCTGGCAGGGATTGGATGCCGGACCTAAGACTTTAGAGCTCTTTAAAGAAGTTATACTTTCCTCCAAAACAATACTGTGGAATGGTCCCGTAGGAGTTTTTGAAATGGAGAGCTTTGCAGAAGGCACCATATCTGTTGGTAATTTTATTGATGAAGCCACGAGAAATGGAGCATTTTCATTAGTTGGAGGAGGAGATTCAGTAGCTGCTGTAAAACAATTTGGGTTTGAAGATAAAGTAAGCTATGTATCTACTGGTGGTGGTGCTATGTTGGAAAGCCTGGAAGGCAAATCTCTACCTGGAATTGCGGCAATATTAGAAACAGAAAAGCGTTATCGATAAACGGGTATTTTTGCTTTTTAAAAATAGTTTAAGAAGCATTATTTTAATGTTTCAAAAAAAAATGCGATTTTCGCTTACACCCTACGGCCAAAAATCAGATTTATGACCGCAATTAAAGAAATCATTCTTTACATTTTTCTTCTTGTTTTTGTAGGGCCACTATTGGCTCAAAAACAAGACACACCTCCTATTTCGGAGGCCACATCCTCAATGAATAAATCGACTAAAGAAAAGGTTGAAATAATTCAAAAACCAATTTACCTGGATGCCGCCTTCAAGGAAACCTTGACAAAAAAGGACAATTCAAATGAATCTACCTCGATAAGCGAAGGCTACAACCTTAAGGATAATTCCAAGGCTGCTAAATACGACAGTTTATGGATGAAGGAACTATATGAAAACGCAAGCCTTTATGATGACATGTATAACTATGTCTCAAATCTGGAAACAGACTCCTTAAAACAACTTACTATTGATACTGATCTCTTAAAGGAACGATTGGAATTACTTAATCAGAAAACTCCATTTAATATTGCATATAACCCTTCACTGGAAAGAGTAATTCAGTCTTTTTTGTCGCGGAAGCATGAATTTATGGAACGCATGATTACAGCAAGCCAGTTTTATTTTCCAATGTTTGAACAGGAATTGGACAATTACAATATTCCTTTGGAAATAAAGTATCTCGCAATTGTAGAATCTGCATTAAACCCCAGGGCAAAGTCAAGAGTGGGTGCCACTGGTCTTTGGCAGTTTATGTATAGTACTGGTAAAATGTACGGATTAGATGTAAGCAGTTATGTGGATGAGCGTAGCGACCCCATTAAATCAACTGCAGCGGCATGTAAATATTTATCTAAACTTTATGAAACCTTTGGGGACTGGGATTTAGCTTTGGCTGCTTACAATTCGGGCCCCGGCAATGTAAATAAAGCTATTAGAAGATCGGGTGGTTATACGAACTATTGGAATATAAGGAGGAATCTTCCCAGAGAAACGGCAGGCTACGTACCGGCATTTTTAGCTACTATGTATTTGTTCGAGTATGCGAACGAACATGGAATTAAGCTAAATAAGGCTGAACGTCCTTATTTTGAAACTGATACAGTACATGTTAAAAATCTTATAACTTTTGATCAAATTTCAAAACTGGTCGGTGTAAGTAATGAAGAGCTAAAAGTTCTTAATCCTTCATACAAACTAGATATTATTCCCAGAATAAAAGGTAAAGAATATTTCTTACGTCTGCCAAAAGATGCTATTGGTAAATTTGTAGCCAACGAGGCAGCTATTTATGCATTTGCAGAAAAAGAGAATAAAAGCAAAGAAAGCGCCTTACCGAAATTGGTTACTGCTCAGGACAGAATTCGATATAGGGTCAGAAGCGGGGATTATCTGGGGAGGATAGCTGAGCGTTATGGTGTTGGAGTTAGCCAAATTAAACGATGGAATGGCCTTAGAAGTAATAATTTAAGAATAGGTCAACGACTCACCATATATCCCAGAAAGCCTGTAACCGTGGCTTCTTCAAATAAAAAAGCATCAATAAAATCTACTCCCGCAGTTAGTTTTTCGGGCGATTCTAAAATTCACACCGTAAGAGAAGGCGATTCATTATGGACTATCTCCAGAAAATATCCCGGAATTACTATTGAAAAATTACGACAATGGAACGGTATTAGCGGTAACAATCTACAGCCAGGCACAAAATTGAAACTGTGCGATTGTTCATCCTAAAATGAATTATATGAAATACTTTGGAACGCTATTTATCTCTTTTTTTTTACTAATTTCTTGTAACGACAAAAATAAAAAGACCTACAAACCTGTTTCTGTTGGCGCAATCAATTCGCTCGCTGTGGTAATGGATAATGAACTTTGGGAAGGCAAAGTGGGGGATAAAGTAAGAGAACATTTTGCCGCACCTATAGTAGGGCTTACCTGGAATGAACCTCAATTTTCTATAGAACACATGCCCCTTAAAGTATTTACGGGGATGACACGTCATAGACGTTCCGTTTTATACGTTAGTTTAGATAGCCTGGATTTGGCACATATAAAAACCGATTTGTATGCAACACCTCAAAAGGTTGGTGTAATTAAAGGAAGAACAGAAGAAGAACTCATTAATAATCTGGATGCCGGGTCTGATGAAATCGTAGCTTCTTTTAAAAGCACAGAAATGAAAGAGGCCCAAAAAAGATTTTTACGCTCTCTTAATAAGGACACAATATTGCAGTCCAAATTTGACATTTCTCTTAGGCTGCCATCAATTTATAAGGTGGGTAAAGAAGAAGATAATTTTGTTTGGATAGACCGTGAAATTCCCAAAGGGACTATGAATATAATTGTGTACGCTATGCCCTGGGACAGTTTTGAAAATGATTCTACTTTCGTCAGAGATATTGTAAAGATGAGAGATTCTATTGGTAAAAAGTATATTCCGGGACCAGATATACCCAATAAAACCACCTATATGGTCACGGAGAAGGCATTTGCTCCATACGTTTTCCCAGCGGAGATTTCCGGAAAAAAAGCGGCGGAAGCCAGAGGGATCTGGGAAATTCAAAATTATCCCATGGCAGGTCCTTTTTTGACCTATATTATAAATGACAAGGCAAATAACAGAAAATTGATCCTGGAAGGATTTACTTTTGCGCCTGCAACCAACAAAAGAGACTATATGTTTGAACTTGAAGCCATTCTCAAAACAGTACAGTTTAATTAGGTTTAAATAGCACTAATTTAAAAAGGCCCTGAAAATATATTTTCAGGGCCTTTTAATATTTTATAACTCCGATAATTAGTCAAATGCAAAACCGGTGGCTACTCTAAATATAAAAGCATATACGGTAATGAGGAGCAGAGCAAAACAAAACCAGGAAAATACTTTAAAATATTTATTTAGAAAAATGTTCGTCCAATTTCTAAAAGCTTCTAAGTAGAGCTCTTTAAAAAGTAATATTTTATCCATATAGTGTATTTTTTGAAGTTAATTAATACAAAGATCTATTTATGGATTAGATATGGTATATAAATCGGTTAAAGAGCATAAATATTTGGCGTAAGAACAGCCCGGCTTTCCAGCATCTTTGAAAGGCATGAAATAGGCGTTTAAATGCACGCAGCGCGGCCTTTATTAAAGAACCTGAGAAGTATATAGAAAATAAAAAAGCGCCCGGTTAAGGGCGCTCTTTTGTATTTAGGTTGCTTGGTGTTAATCGAAAGCAAATCCCGTAGCTACTCTAAACAGAAATGCATAAAGCACAATGATAAAAGAAGCAAAACAAAACCAGAAAAATACTTTGAAATAATTTCTAATTATTACGTGGCCAAGATTTTTGAAGGCCTCAGTATAAATTTCTTTAAAAAGTAAAATATGTTTCATAGGTTGGACTTTAAGATGTAAGACTATATTTATAACTAAATTTTCTTTTATTACGTATTTTGGGAAGTAGCTTTGTTGTGAAAGCGCTTCATAGGGTTGTGAAAATCAACAGATTAAAGAGAATCCTTTAAGGAAACGCAGAGGTTTTAAGAACTCGAATGACTATATTTAAACGGAAGTCTTTCGATTAATTATTCCTTTTTAAACTACATCTTTACAATTATGAACTCTGACCGTCTGTTGAGCTGATGCTTGGCTGAACTACACCTAACCGTACCATCACATTCGTTGAGTAATCTTTCTTCTCCATACCCTATAGCGCTTTGTACGCGATCAGGAGAAATTCCCTGTGATATCAGATATTCCCTTGTGGATTTTGCCCTTTTATCTGATAGATACTTATTATAAGCTCTTTTACCCCTGGAATCTGTGTGAGATTCAATTTTAATAACCATGGTTTTATGCTCATTCATTACCTCAACAAGTTTATCCAGTTCATTAGCAGCATCTTTTCTGATATAAAACTTGTCAAAATCAAAGAAGATCATATCTATTTTTAACTTTTTGATCCCATCTTCTAGAATAATTAGTTCTTTAAGTTTTTTCATAGACACATCGGTCTGCACTAACTCATTTTCCTTAGTAAGTACAGATTGCTCATCAATAAAATATGTGCCTTTAACTGTCTTTAAGATATATTTTGTAGAGCTTTCAAGATCCTCGAATACAAAACTTCCATCTTCACCGGTAACTACTTCTTTTAGCTTAATATTATTTTCATCTAAGAGCATTACCAATGCTTCAGGAATTACTTCTCCGGTGACTAATTCAGTTACAACCCCTGCAATTGCGTTTTCGTTTGCTTCTTCAGGAATTAGTCTTTGAAATGAATAAATATCATCATCCCCTTTACCGCCCCTTCGGTTTGATGCAAAAAAGCCTTTTTGAGTTTCTTCATCTACAATGTACGAGAAGTCATCTTTTTTACTGTTTACCGGTTGACCTACGTTCCTTACCTCCAGAAAACCTTCTTCGTCATCATAAGCCACCTCGTATATGTCCAGTCCCCCCAAACCAACATGTCCATCTGAAGAAAAATATAGTTTCTTTTCATTAATAAACGGGAACATCTCCTTTCGTTCGGTGTTAATTTCCGGACCAAGATTTCTGGGCTCGGAAAATTGACCATCACCAAGTACATCAACTACAAAAATATCGGTCATGCCCATACTTCCGGGCATATCGGAAACAAAATACAGTTGTTTTCCATCATGGCTAAGGGCAGGATGGCCCGTAGAAAAATCATCGCTATTAAATGGGAGTTCTTTCCCTTCTGTCCATTCACCATCTATTTTTTTGGACATGTATATTTTTAAATTATTATCTCCGTTTTTGTCTCGTTTTAACTTTTTACCATAATTATTTCTGGTGAAATACATCGTTTCATTGTCCGGGGAAAATGTGACGGATGCTTCATGATATTTGGTATTTATCTTTTTCGAAAATTTAATGGCATCCTTAACTTCCTGTGATTCCTTATTAATTTTAGCTACATATAGATCAAGAAAAGGTTGATTGTTCCATTTATACCGTCTGGTATTTAAAAAAGAAGAATCCATAGCTGACGAAAATACCATCTCGTCTTCATTATAGAACATTGGAGAGAAATCTGAATATTCAGTATTTATTGCCAAATTCGCAATGTTAATTGTTTCCTCTGTATTTAATATATTGTCTAAAACAATTTCATTGGGAGTTGCCCTTGATAAATCTTCCAATGCACGCGAGTTTCCATTTTTCATTTCTCGATCATACAATCGCATCAAACGTTTGGCTCTCGCATACTTCCCGGTACCCTTTGAAGAATTGGCATATTTAAAGATATTCTCTGCGGACATCTCATTTTCATAATTAGTATACAGCTTATCATACCAGTAATAAGCTCTTTCCATATTAGTATTATAATAGTGTGAATCCCCGGCTTTTTCTATTATTTTAAAAGATTGATTATTAGGATCTAGTTCCAATACCCGCTCGTAAAGTTCGGCAGCTTCGGCATACCACATTTTACTGAAGTATAAATCTGCCTTTTGAAGCAGTTTATCATTAGTAAAAATAGAAGACCCTTTTTTTAGTATTCGAGAAGGTGCAAGTGGATTAAAATACTCCGGATTGACTTGATTGGAGGATTCTGAAACAGTTTTCTTATTCTTCTCCAAGGTATGCAATTCTTCTGTAGTTGCTACTTCATTTGGATCAAACACATTCATGATCCACAATTTATCATAATAGTTTCCATTTAGATTAGACTTACAGGCATTTATTGCCTCTTCCCAGTCTTTAGATTCTTTGATATATACATAGTTTAACTTAGTTTCGGGGTGAGTTGCTACTTTGGAAACCAGATTTTTCTTACTTAGTTTTTCCTGGAATGATTTAACATTGTGAACATCCCCAAAAACACCTGCAACTATATAATAGCCATTCTTTAAACCCTTGAATCTGGGAACTATCCTGGCCGCAATTTTATTTTTCTTTGCTGCTTTTATAAAATCTTTTGATGTATTAAGTGAGTTTTCTTTTAATTCGTTTCTTTCAATATCTAACTTCTTATCGATGTGTTCCGAATTACTTCCCTGAACATTCATAATCCAAACCTCGGACTGATATTTCCCATCCATTGCTGTAGAACATGAGTTAATGGCTTCTTTCCAATTCTCGTGCTGGGCAAGGGAAACATAGTTTAATTTACTAACAGGATGCGTAATGATAATGGGATTAAGTCGCTTAAACCTCAATTTTTGAGCAAATTTATTGGCGTTAGCTCGATCTCCGTAAACTCCGGCAATAATGTAGTATCCGTTTTTTGCTGCTGAAAAATCTTCAACTAGTCTTGTAGGGATGCCATATTCTCTTGCCATTCGTTTAAATTCAGCATCAGTATTGGGCGTTGAAGTCTCAACATCACCATTGGCAACTTCAATGTTTGTATTATGATAAGTTATTACATCTGCGGATGTAATTTCGTTTATAGATTCATTCCAATGCGCACTTACCCCAATTGTTGTTAGAAATAGTGTAGCAAGAAGAAGCTGTATTAATTTTGTATTCATGAGTTCAATGGCTTGGGAAATATGACTATCGGCCTTTAGTATTATTTTTGAAATGTTCAGGCTGAGTTTCACCAATATGATTGTTTTAACGACGAAATTAGAGGTATTAATACTCCTGATTTATTTTTTGTTGTGAAAGAGATGTTTTTTGTCGTGTACGATCAACTTATGTATTTCATCGATAAAAAGGAAGGTGGAATATCTATTATATTTTGTGTGGAAAGTACTACAAAATGGCCTGAAACCTTGTATCAAATTGTTTGTTAGGCCAATAAAAAAGGGAAAGTATAAATAAAACGATAGGTATAATATAAAAAAATAATCTTTTCATATCCCATAAAAAAAGGCGCCAGAGATGGCGCCTTTTATCTATTAAGAAATTTCTTAATTATTCTTCTTTCTTCTCCTCAAGCTGATCGTCTTCTTTAGAGGCATCTTTAAATTCTTTAATTCCACTCCCCAAACCTCTCATCAATTCAGGTATTTTTTTGCCCCCGAATAAAAGTAGAACGAGTACGACAACTACTGCTATTTGCCATGGGCCTATTACTAAAAAGGTAGTTAATGATACCATAATTTTATAATTTAATGGATTACAAAGGTACTAAAAAAGTACTTATATTATTGTTAATAGTAACGGGAAGATCTATTTTAAATTGTAAAAGTCAAAAAATGTTTCCAATCCGTAAATTAAACGTAGTCTGAAATATAGAAGACTATAAATTTAAAAGGTATTTACTGCTTAATTCAAATCGAAGTTTATCTTTGTGTTTTATGGCTAAAAAAGGAAAAAAGAGAAAAGAAATTCGGAGAAAGCTTCTTCATAAGTATCGACTGGTGATACTTAATGAAAGTACTTTTGAAGAAAAAATTTCTTTTAAACTTAGCAGACTCAATGTATTTGTTACCGGATCCTTGCTTATTATCGGGCTTATCGGACTAACAACATTACTTATTGCTTTTACACCTTTAAGAGAATATATACCAGGTTATTCTTCAACTAAGCTAAAAAGACAGGCAACAGAATTAACATATAAGACAGATTCTCTGGTTACAGTACTAAATTATACCAATAAGTATTTAAGCAACATTCGAATGGTCCTGCGAGGGGATATTGAAAACAATCAAATTAATAGAGACTCCCTTTTTGAACAATTTAAAATAGACCCCTCAACCGTAGATCTTTCTCCAATCAGAGAGGACTCCATTCTAAGAGCAGAAGTGGCATTAGAAGATAAGTACAATCTTTTTGAAAGCAATAAAGACGGTGAGGGCCTTGTCCTGTTCTCACCAGTTAGCGGTACAATTTCTCAAGAATATGATGCTCAAAACAAACACTATGCAGTAGATATAGTTGCTCTTAGGGATACGCCCGTCAAAGCAGTAGCTGCTGGAACCGTTATTTTTTCTGAATGGACAACTGAAACAGGATATGTCATAATTATGGAGCATAAAGGCGGAATACTTTCAGTCTATAAACACAACGGCTCTTTGAACAAGAACCAGGGAGACTTTGTTAGGGCCGGTGAGGTTATTGCCTCCGTGGGAAATACCGGAGAATTAACTACTGGGCCTCATTTGCATTTTGAGATGTGGAACAATGGTAATCCGGTAAACCCGGCTGATTATATCGATTTTAACTAGAAAGGATGTCTTTAAAATCTTTAGCAGCCAGAATTTTTGCAAAAAACATAGCCCATAAAACAGCCAGGTGGGCCGGTGAACCTTTAAAAAGTCAGGAAAAGGTCTTCAAACATATCATACGAAAAGCTCAAAACACAAAATTTGGAATTGATCATAATTTTAAACAAATAAAGAGCCACTCAGAATTTGTAAATGAAGTTCCAATAAGAGATTATGAAGCTTTGCGGGAGTATGTAGAGCAAGCGGTAGCGGGCAAGGAAAATGTTCTTTGGCCCGGAAAGCCGATCTATTTTGCAAAAACCTCAGGTACCACCTCTGGGGCCAAATATATTCCTATTACTTCCGAATCCATCAAAGAACAGGTTCTTGCCTCAAGGAATGCAATTCTGAATTATATCCATGAAACCGGAAATTCTGATTTTGTTGATGGAAAATGGATATTTCTACAGGGAAGTCCGGTATTACAAGAAAAAAATGGGATTAAATTAGGGAGATTATCGGGCATTTCCGCGCATTACGTGCCTAACTACCTTCAAAAAAACCGTTTGCCCAGCTGGGAAACAAATTGTATTGAGGATTGGGAAACTAAGGTGGAAAAGATTGTGGAGGAAACAATAAATGAAGATATGACTCTGATTGCAGGCATACCTTCATGGGTTCAGATGTATTTTGAAAAATTAAAATCCACAAGCGATAAAAACATAGGAACACTATTCAAAAATTTTAAACTATTTATTTATGGGGGGGTCAATTATGAGCCCTATAGGGCGAAGTTCGAAGAACTTATGGGCCGCAGAGTAGATAGCATAGAATTATTTCCGGCGAGTGAGGGATTTTTTGCGTATCAGAACACTCAAAAGGAAGAGGGAATGTTGTTATTACTGGACTCAGGTATCTTCTATGAATTTGTTAAGGCAGATGAATTTATTGAGGGTCAACCAAGACGACTTACAATCGGTGAAGTAGAATTAAATACGAACTATGTCATGATTATTTCTACCAACGCCGGTCTTTGGGGATACAATCTGGGAGATACCGTTCGGTTTATTTCAACGACGCCTTATAAAATTGTTGTTACGGGCCGCATAAAACACTTTATTTCGGCATTTGGGGAACATGTCATTGCAAAGGAGGTTGAGGTTGCAATGCAAAAAGCCGTCGAGGCGTGTGATGCTTCTATCAATGAGTTTACCGTAGCACCGCAAATTACACCTGAAGAGGATGAACTTCCATACCATGAATGGTTTGTCGAATTTGAACGAAAACCTTCAGATATGTC
The DNA here is from genome assembly GCA_965364275.1 of uncultured Eudoraea sp. GTDB lineage: Bacteria > Bacteroidota > Bacteroidia > Flavobacteriales > Flavobacteriaceae > Eudoraea. The sequence continues at coordinate 24,373 of CBDTVT010000021.1, forward strand.
TAAATTTATTGAGATTCTGGATACAGCTCTTCAAGAACAAAACAGTTACTATTTTGATCTTATTGATGGCAAAATACTACAGCGTTTAAAAATCACCTCTATTAAAAAAAGTGGTTTTCA
>CBDTVT010000022.1:0-24204 GCA_965364275.1 uncultured Eudoraea sp.
ACCAAAAAATACTTACTTTTTCACGCATTTAGTTAATATTGAGGGTAGATAAACCAATCCAATACGATCCTCCGATTAATAATAGGTTTTTTTTCATTATCAATTGGATTTTATACTTAACACATTAGAAGGGCCATTCATATGCCCGAAAAGTTCTTCAAGTTTCATTTCGCGGTATGCGAATATTCTTTCGAGTTGTTTTTTAACCAGTATGGGATGTGCTATTTGGCCTAATATGCCAAATGGAAGCTTGTAGTCAATAATATCCTCCATTTCCACCCCACCTGAAACAGGTTTTATAAAATGCTTGTGATGCCATAGCGCATATGGACCAAACCTTTGTTCATCTACAAAGTATTGACCTTCCTTTACATGAGTAATTTCGGTGACCCATTTTGTTGTTATTCCGGCAAACGGGGAAACGGTATATTGAATAATCTGGCCTGGAAACATATCCCGATCGGCGCCATTTAAAATATGAAATCCCATATGGTCTGGTGTGATAACTTTAAGATTTGCGGGATTTGATAAAAAGGTCCATGCTTCATCCTGTGTAATGGGTAAGTATTGCCTTGAATGTAGTTGATATAACTTCATTAGAAACTTTTTAACAAAATTAAGACCAATACTGTTTAATAAAAAATTAAATATGTTAAACAAATAGTAAATGTCGCGCTGTTTTATCTTAGTATATTTAGGTGGGATAATCCCATATAATAGAGCAATACGTCTTATGATCGGGAAATTTGTGGTCCAAAGTGGGATTTTTGTATATTTCTAAAGCTAAATGTTATGAATTCCAAGTTATATATTTTAAGTTTTTTCCTTCCTGTCGTTTTCTTAAATGCCCAGGTGAGTACCACGCTTGTCGGGACTTTACCGGAAGATGTACTGGAATCCTCAGGGCTTATTTATTACAACAACAAACTTATAACTCATAATGATTCGGGAAATTTTCCCCGATTGTATGAAGTAGATACCTTAAGCTTGCAGATCATCCGGACAATCACTATAAACAATGCTGCCAATATAGATTGGGAAGATATAACTCAGGATGAATCCTATATTTATATTGGGGACTTCGGAAATAATACCGGCAACAGACAAGATCTTACCATTTATAGAATAGCTAAATCTGAGTATGATATTTCGACTACAATAAGCGCTGATAAAATCGACTTCTCGTACGAAGATCAAACGGATTTTTTAGAAGTGCAGAATTCTGACTGGGATGCAGAAGCTTTAGTTGACTTTAATGATCAGCTTCTCATATTTACTAAGCAATGGCAAACAAATGGAACGGTTGCATATTCCATTCCTAAAATACCAGGGTCTTATTCAGCAAAGAATTTGGGATTTTATAATGTCTCCGGTCTGGTTACGGGAGCAGCATACAATAAATTCTCAAATGTCTTGATGTTATTGGGATATTCGATTCAATTACAGCCTTTTATTGTTCGGATAGATGAACTTGCTACAAGTTTTTTATTTAACGGGACGGAAGAAAAGACGGGATTGGGAATTGGGTTTTCGCAGGTAGAGGGAATCACCTATTCAGATTCAAATACTTACTATATTTCTTCGGAACGTTTCCAAAATAACTCACCTCCTATAACTCTTGCTTCTCAACTCTATACTTTTGATACCGACGATGCCCCTCAGGAACCTGAAGAACCACCTGTAGAAATTCCGATAGATACAGAAAAAGTAGAAAATGAACTGATTATTTACAGAACCTTTGGATCAAATGAACTTCAGTATGATCTTAATTCAACCGCGCCATTGTTTGGACGAGCCATCTTTGACATTACCGGGAAAAGAGTTAGACATACACATGGAAGTTTAATTGAAAATAACAGCATAGATCTAAGCGGATTAGGCAGTGCCGTATATTACCTTACCTTTTATCTGCAGGGCGTAACAATATCTAAACCATTTATTCTGGACTGATCATAGCCTTTGGTATTATTTAAGGATTTGTTAACAAGGTAAATACACCATTATATTTAGATTTGTTCCAACTATAAAATCTAGTAAATAATGAAAAAACTAACACTATTAATCTGCGTCGTTATGGGATCTATTTCTATGAACGGACAGATAACAACACCGGCGCCCAGCCCATCAGCAAAGATTATGCAAACGGTTGGATTGACCGATGTAACCGTAGAGTATTCAAGACCTTCCATGCGGGGTAGAACCATTTTTGGAGATCTTGTTCCCTATGACAAATTATGGAGAACCGGAGCCAATAAAAATTCCATGGTTACTTTTAGCGATGATGTTACTATTGGCGGTCAAAAAGTAAAAGCAGGTTCCTATGCCGTATTTACGAAACCGGGACTAACCTCCTGGGAAGTAATTTTCTATTCCGATACAAATAACTGGGGAACTCCTGAAAATTGGGATGATTCAAAAGTAGCGGCAAAGACCACAGCAGAGGTAATGGTTTTACCATTTGACGTGGAATCCTTTACCATGAGTATTGATGCTTTACACAATAACGGAGCTACACTGGGTATACTTTGGGAAAAAGCCTATGTAGGAGTTGCCTTTGAAGTACCTACCGCTGAAAAAGCGGTTAAGAGTATTGAGAGTGTAATGAATGGGCCTTCAGCTAATGACTATTTTGCAGCAGCTTCTTTTTATTTTGACGAAGGAAAAGACCTGTCTAAAGCAAAGGAATGGATTGATAAAGCTGTATCAATGAATGATAAAGCGTATTGGATGATGAGAAGACAATCCCTAATTTACGCTAAAATGGGTGATACTAAAGGCGCTATCGAAGCGGCCAAGAAATCTATGACGGCGGCAGAGACAGCGGGCAATGCAGATTATGTAAAGATGAACAAAGACTCTCTTAAAGAATGGGGGGCATTGTAATTCTTTCAAAATAATAATTATCTAAAACCCTTACCTTAATTGGTTGGGGTTTTTTATTTCATATAAGAACAAGTATCATTTATTAAATGTGCTATCTCCGGATGTCAGATTTTATTAGGTTTTAATGGGAGGGTTCTTATGAAGCCTGTCAAATGATTCGAATATAACAGCCAATAGAATAACAAATAGACAGCCTAAAGCATTTAACCACAAATACCCCATCCAATCTAAATACCATACAAGTACCACAACCACCTGGGTGATAAGAGCCGCGATAAAAACAGCATTCCCTTTTACAAACCGGAAAAAGAAGGCTAGTAAAAACATGCCCAATAAGTTTCCATAAAAAATAGACCCAATGATATTGACTAATTGAATTAGATTGTCAAAGAGGTTTGCCACGCAGGCAATTAGAATAGCAACTATACCCCAAAGCAAGGTAAATAACTTGGAAACCTTCACATAGTGTTCCGGGGAGTATTCTTCTTTTTTATTCCTTTTATAAAGGTCAAGAGCAGTTATTGTGCCCAAGGCATTGAGCTCTGAAGCCGTGGAAGACATGGCGGCAGACAAGATTACCGCCAATAAAAGTCCTACCAGTCCTTTTGGCAAATAATTTAATATAAAGTGAATAAACACATAATCTTTATCATTGGTTTCTACACTGTCGTTTGCTTTGGATATAAGGGCTTTTGCCGCTGCTCTGTTGTTTTTTTCTTTTTCTATGATAAATTGCATTTGACTTTTTGCTGTAGAAATGAAGGTCTGATCATTAGAATTGAGCGCTTCCGAAAACTCATTTTGTGCTATTTTTTTATCCGTTTCCAATGCTTTATGACCCTCTTCCAATAATTTGTAATCTTCTGCATAAGCAGATTCCATTATTGCATTCGTAGCCGCAGGATTAAAATTTAAAGGTGAAGGATTGTACTGATAAAATACAAAAACCATAACCCCAACCAGGAGAATAAAAAATTGCATAGGAATCTTTAAAACCCCGTTGAATATGAGGCCTAATTGGCTATCACGAACGGATTTTCCAGAGAGATAGCGCTGAACCTGACTCTGATCTGTGCCAAAGTAAGCAAGGGCAAGAAACATACCTCCGGTTATCCCACTCCAGAATGTATATCTGCTGCGCGGATCGAAACTGAAATCCAAAATATTTAATTTATCACTCGCACCTGCAATTTTGAGGGCTTTGGTAAATGTGATATCTGCAGGCAAAAAGCCCAGAATAAAAAAGAATGCAATAAACATCCCGGTCATAATAATAAACATTTGCTGTTTTTGCGTAACACTTACTGCATTTGTACCACCGGAGACGGTATATATTATTACTAAGGAGCCAATAATAATATTGAGGGTTTTTAAATCCCATCCCAAGACAGCCGAAAGGATAATAGAGGGAGCAAAGATGGTAATACCTGCTGCAAGGCCTCGTTGTATTAAAAATAATATGGCAGCAAGAGTACGGGTTTTAAGATCAAATCTTCTTTCAAGAAATTCGTAGGCAGTATATACTTTTAATTTGTGATATAGAGGAATAAATACAATACATATAATTATCATGGCCAATGGCAGTCCGAAGTAGAATTGAACAAAACCCATTCCGTCATGAAAAGCCTGTCCGGGCGTGGAGAGAAAAGTAATAGCACTGGCCTGAGTTGCCATTACAGAAAGGCCAATCGTCCACCATTTGGACTTATTCCCCCCAAGTACGTAATCATTTACATTTTTATTCCCTCTGGTTTTCCAGACCCCATAAACAACTATAAATAATAGGGTTCCACCAAGTATAACCCAGTCTAGTTTCCCCATATCAACTATATGAGATCATTATAAAATAAAAAATGAGAATGTAAATAGTATTGAGTACCAATACGAGTGTATATTCTTTTTTCCAGGTAACTTTATCAAGCATCATTTACCTTTAATATCTGTAGTGCTATCTATTTGTTCTTTCCCCAATGATAAAATATTAGCGAATATCTTATAAGCTCCGGAAACCCCGGCAGGAAGTTCTCTAAAAAAGCTTATTCCGGTATAAATATAATTGCCTTTGCCATATGGTGCTACAAGAAGCGCTCCATTGGTTGGGGATTCCCCTTTGTCATTCATTTGTAGAATAGGTGTGAATTTAGGATCCCATTCATCCGGAAAGTAAAGTCCTCTTTCCTGGACCCAACCCTCAAAATCCAATTTGGTGATAGCATTTGGAAAATTAATGACTGCATGGTCACTTGCAATAATCTTCACTTCAGAATCTTCGTTGGTAATGCGATCTCTGGATAATTTAAGAGGGTAGGGGGCCAGATCCTTAAAAGCGGCGTCTCTGCGCCCGGCAGTATTGTATTGTATTACCAGGTTTCCTCCTTGCTCTACATATTCCAGTAAAAAACGTTGTTTAAATTTAAGTTCTTCAATTACATTATATGCCCTTATTCCAGTAACAACGGCGTCATATTTCTCCAGACTACCCGATTCTATTTCCATTGGATCAATAAGATGAACAGTATAACCTATCTGCTCCAGGCTCTCGGGCACCTCATCTCCGGCTCCCATTATATAGCCTATATTCTCGCCAACTTTCTGAATGTTCAGTCTTACAACCTTGGCTTCGGAAGGCAGTAAAACTGTTTGCGTAGGAATATGGTCATAGGCAATCTCTATTAACTCTCTATCTAATTCCTTGCCATCAATTCGAAGTATGGGTGTTATCAAACTTTCATCTTCCCGGGATGGCGGGGTCAAAGTAAAAATAACCGTCTTTTCATCACCCTTGTTTGCAATTTCAAATTCTATAAATTCCTCATCTACCATCCAACCTTTATTATGGCCCAATTGCACATTTCCTTTAAGCCCGTTTTTATGAGCGGTAATAGTTACTGGTATTTTTCTGGGAGTTCTGTCGGCAAAAATCAAAACCTTGTCACTAAATCTCGCAGTAGCTTCCGGTATAATCTCAAAGGGTTCATAAAGCTCCCCTTTATCAGGTTTTGAATATCTGTGAATAACTGGTTTTTCTATTTTTATAGAATAGCCATCGAATCCCAAATCAAATATTGCGTAAAAAGGAGGTATAGTTTCGGGGCTCCCAATTAGTTCTGGTTGATTCACTTTGTACATGCCAAGACTTCCCTTTTCTGTTAACCAATAAGGACTTGTGTATTGTTCAGTTTCAGGTACTTTGAGATCCAAAACAAGGTTCTTTTTTTGATTGTTAGCTAAAAGTGTTTTGTTCTGGTTAAAAGAATCCGAGGCAAGAGAAACTGAATTAAATGAAATAGCAGCATTACTTCGATTAAGAACCTCAATATTTATTTTTATAGTACTTCCGGGATACCCATTAGGCACTGCAGATGAAGCTTCAAGATAAAGCCCGCAAACAGCAAGAATAATATCTTGCAGTTCTTTTAATTTGATTTGTTTCCAATGATCATCCTCGATATTAAAAAGTAATTTATGTGCTTCCAGTAATTCAGGAAGGTGTTTTGAAGGATTTAAAAAGTCAAAATCCTCTTCTATGCGATATAATAATTTCCCAATAGCTTCACCTCCTTTGATCCTGGACCAACTCGTATCTATCCCTTCAAATATATTTGATTCGTCCTTGGGAAGATCCCCCGCCAGCAGTTCTATATATTCATCCTGACTACCTCTGTCGGACAATCTGCCAAAACCCTGACTCAAATGCTGACTACTTGCTATAGATGCAATTTCGTTGTTGGAAAGCCCCTTGATGGGATAATAAACCCCAACATCTAAATGCAGCATATTGGATTTATCTGCTTTTTCAAAATTCTCAGGACTCCCATAGAACCACCAATATGTATTAAAAAACAATCTTTTGGGCTGCCAAAGACTTACTTTATCCAATTGTTCAGGATATGCATTTTGATCATTAACAAGATCAAAGGCCTCTACACTTAGCATTGCCGAAGAGGTATGATGTCCATGGGTTGAACCGGGAGTTCTGTGATTAAAACGATTTACAATAACATCTGGTTTGAAATTTCGAAGGACCCAAACAACATCGCCCAAAACGGCCTTTTTATCCCATATTTTTAAAGTTTCATCCGGGTGTTTGGAATACCCAAAATCATTTGCCCTGGTGAAAAACTGTTCTCCACCGTCAACTCCCCTGGCGGCCAGTAATTCTTCTGTCCTTAATACGCCCAGTAGCTCCCTAAGTTCCGAACCTATAAGGTTTTGCCCTCCGTCACCTCTAGTAATAGATAAATATCCGGTTCGGGCTTTAACTTCGTTTGAGAGGTATGAAATTAGTCTTGTATTTTCATCATCAGGATGTGCCGCAATATATAGTGCAGAACCCAAAAAATTTAATTTTTGTAAAGAATGATAGATATCAGAGGAAGAGCTTTTTTTTGGTACCTGGGTTAAAGCAGTATGTAGTCCAAAAAATAAACCAATACAGATTACCAGAAAATAACGCATAGTTTTTTTATAAGGTGGTGCTCAAATATAGATATATTAGCAGCGCTGCGACAATATTTAAAACTTCTTTAACAACTTAAAATAATTCACTTTCATTAAGATTCTCATTTACCTTTACATTGACGATCATAATTACTTTTTGAAGCATAAGGTTATTGGGATACGTTAATAATTCGGAATTATCATTTCGCAAATGAATATGAAATGCCCTAATGTCTTCTTCCATTTATTTTATAGCCCTAAACTTTCTCTTAGAATTAGATCTTTATTTCCATTTTGCTGCCAGTAAGGAGTTTTAATAAGCTTAATTTTTGTGCCCTTCGAGCTAAGTATTTTGGCATTTGAACCATAACCGCTTTTAAATTCATCTGACCAACTTTCTATGGTATGAGGAAAAGCCGTACTGAAATTAATGGTAAGTGTTCGATCTAATTCGGGATAGGTAATGGAATAAGAACTAATTCCATCTTTCTCTGTAATAGAAGCTATCGCTCTATATGGTTTAATCTTTTTATGAGCTACCCTGATATATTCTAATGAAGGAATAACTTCCAGCTCGCCCTGGGGAAGCCCATTAGGGTTTATTCTTAATTTGTTCCACAACTCGTTTTCCAAAATATCCTTTTTCATTTTAAATTCTTGATCTGCCTCACCTTCAAAATAAGAGTGTGCTTCATACTCAAAATCCTCCCTGTTATTCAACTGAGCATAAACATGTCCGCACCATTCCTGAATAGATGAGGATATTTTTATCGCATGTTGATTGTCTTGAACCGGATAAAATGAACTGCTCATAATAGAATAAGGGTAAATACCTGTAAAGTATTTTTTAGTGCTGTTTAATTTTAGTACCGGAATATTACCAGGATTACTTCTATCGGCCTTAACTTGTTTATCTGCCAAAAATGGCTCCGTAACAAAAATTAAAACGGCATGTCCATTTCTAATTTCCCCATATCTGGCCTGTTCGAGTTTATAGGAGGTGATTTCTGCTTCTCCTGAATACCAATAATCCTTAAACTCCCCGGAAAGAAGATTTGGTTTTACTGTTTCAGAATTATTTTTCAGGCTTTCGGCGTTGACAGTTTCATTCTCTTTAGAGCTTGCTTTTACTTCACAGGACACGAAAATAAATGGAGTAGATAAGACTAAAAAAGCCAAAATAAGTTTACTGATAAATAATTTCATAGGAATTAAATTTTCACCAAAACTACTTAAAAACTACTGGTTCGCCATGTCCATTAACGTTTTGTAAACTAAATGTGTAGGCAGGCCAACTACATTGGTATACGATCCTTTTATTTCCTCGATTCCAATTAACCCTATCCAATCCTGGATACCGTAACCACCAGCTTTATCAAAGGGTTTATAGTTATTTATATAGTGCTTAATCTCTTCGTCCGTCAAATTTTTAAATTTAACCCGCGTACTGCTATCTACTAATCTTTGATCTTTAGTGCGGGAGAAACAAACCGATGTAATTACTTCATGCCAGTCACCAGACATAGATTTTAACATTAAATAAGCCTTTTCCTCATCTTTTGGTTTACCTAAAAACGTATCCTTATGCCAAACAATGGTATCTGAGGTAATTAATAAATCATTTGCTTTAAGCTCTGATAGAAAAGGCTCTGCTTTTAATTTGGACAGAAAGTTAGCGATATCTACCCCCTTTAAATGTTCAGGAAAAATTTCTTCTACAGGCTTCAGTCTGACCTCAAAATTGAGGCCTAATTTTTTAAAGAATTCTTGCCTTCGCGGAGATGAAGAAGCAAGAATAAGATGGAATTTCTTTATCTTTTCAATTAGCATGTGATTAGTCGTTAGCCGCACTGAAATTTTTTAACCAATCTCCTCGAACCTTCAGGACTTGTTCAATTACATCCCTAACGCATTCCTCACCACTATTCTTATGCGAAATATAATTACAGACTTCTTTAACTTCAGGCACAGCATTTTGAGGGCAAGCGGCGATAGCGGCAAGTTTCAAGGCTGGAATATCCGGAAGATCGTCACCCATATAAAGCACATTTTTGGAATCGATGTTGTACTTAGATAAATACTTTGTCAAGGGCTCTTCCTTATGAGCTGCTCCAAGATATATATCGGTAACACCTAGTCCTTTTAGTCTTACTCTTACGCCTTCATTAGTGCCTCCGGTAATAATGCAGACATTATATCCTTTTTGAATTGCCGTTTTTAGGGCATATCCATCTTTTACACTCATTTTACGAAGTAACTCTCCTTCTGAGGTAATTAGCACATAGCCGTCTGTAAATACCCCATCTACATCAAATACAAATGTTGTAATGTCTTTTAAAATTTGTTTATAGCTTATTCCCATGGGTTTTTTGGATTGAATTACTTAATACAGAATAGATATCCTTATGATTTTCCTTTTTTAGCATTTCCAGATGTTGTTCTATGGTTATTTGATCATGGCGTATTGCAGGCCCCGTCTGGGCATTGAGAACGGACATTTGGGTAGCTTTTTTAGCTGTTTCCAGAATAAGAGGATTTAAAATATTAAAAGGAACCTGAGCCTCAGCGCAGATTTCATTCCCAATAAGGTATAAATGATTTGTAAAGTTATTTACAAATACCGCCGCCAGATGCATTAGCTTTCTCTGATTTGATGTCATTATTTGTACCTGATCTGAAATGGTATTTGCAAGATTCTTAAGAACATCATAGTCTTCATTACTTTCGGCCTCAATACAGATTGGAACTTCACTAAAGTCAACTTTTCTCTCTTTGCTGATAGTCTGCAAAGGATAAAAAACACCTCTTCTTACCGAATCTGGTAGTGCCGATAAGGCCATGGTACCAGAAGTGTGAACCACAAGGCCTGATTTATTTTTAAAATGTTGTGAAACAGCAGATATGGAATCATCATTTACAGCGATAATATAAATATTTGAGTCCAAAATATGTTCATACCCTGTCGCGGTATTAGGACAATTATTGAAAGGGATTAACTTCTTTTTATCGCGTCCTATGACTTGAATTATTTTAACCTCTTTTTTGTTATCCAAAGCAGTAAAAAGCTGCTGAGCAACATTTCCCGTGCCTATAAGTACTATTGAAAGCATGTTCAAAAATACAATATTTATGGTGTTAACCTCACTTAAAAAATTAACAATATTGTTTAACTTTTTAAGGTTGGAAGTGCAATTTTAAATCACAAAAAGGCCTTACTTTTGCGTCCGGATTACAAATTTATCTCTATAAGATGAAAGAACTGTTTAAGAAGTTTTTCTTTTCTACCCGTTTGACCGCAGTTCTTTTCATTGTTTTTGCTACCGCCATGGCATTTGGTACATTCATAGAGAGTTGGTATAGTACTGAAACTGCAAGAATCTGGATCTATAATACAACCTGGTTTGAGTTGATCATGGTATTTTTTGTGATCAATTTTATTGGTAACGTATTTCGTTATCGTCTGTTGCGCAGGGAAAAATGGCCTGTTTTAACACTCCACATCTCGTGGATGTTAATTATTGTTGGCGCCTTTGTTACCAGATATATAAGTTTTGAAGGGATGATGCCGATAAGGGAAGGTCGCACAGAAAATGTTTTCTATTCAGATAAAACCTTTCTGACCGTATTTGTTGATGGAGAAATAGAAGGGGAGGCCAAACGAAAAGTTCTTGAAGATGACCTTATCGTAACTCCTGAAGCCATAAAATCTAATTTACCCTGGACATCCGATTTTAATGGACAAGAAGTTACTATTGCTTATGATAGTTTTATTGAAGGAGCCAAAAATGACTTAATTCCGGATAATAAAGGAAATTACTATTTAAAAATAGTAGAAGCCGGAGATGGCAACAGGCATGAACATTATCTCGAAAATGGAAAAATAGCCAATATCCATAATATTCTTTTTTCCTTAAATAAGGAGACAACGGGTGCGGTGAATATAACCACTACAGATAGTGTGTATCAGATTAGATCTCCTTTCGAAGGGAGCTTTATGAGAATGGCAGATCAGTATCGGGGCAAGGTATTAAAAGACAGTTTGCAGCAGCTTCAGTTACGATCGCTTTATAACATGGGGGGGATGCAGTTTGTTCTACCCGATCCTCTTATTCAGGGTTCTTACGGGATTGTAAGCGTGCCGGAAAATGAAATTACACCAGCCACCCAGGACGCTATAGTTCTTAAAATAAGCAGTAATGGTGAAACGGTTAAGAAAAAATTATTAGGAGGTAAGGGTTCCAGCAATTATTCAGATAAATTCAAAGTAGGGGGTCTGGATTTCAGCCTTCGCTATGGATCAAAAGTTTATGAATTGCCTTTTAGGATTAGACTAAATGATTTTATTGCCGAGAAATACCCCGGAACTGAAAAAAGCTATGCCTCTTTTATGAGTAAAGTTACTGTGGAGGACGAACGGCCATTTGATTATGATATTTTTATGAATCATATTCTTGATCATAAAGGATACCGGTTTTTTCAGGCAAGTTTTGATCCCGATGAGCGAGGAACCGTTCTTTCCGTTAATCATGATTTTTGGGGCACCTGGATTACCTATATCGGGTACTTTTTATTATATATTGGCTTAATGGGGATCATGTTCTTTGGCAAAACCCGATTTAAGGAGTTGACTCAAGGGCTAGATAAATTAAAGAAGCAAAAGGCAGTAGCTTCGGTTATAATGCTTTTTGGAGTTTTAAGCTTAAATGCCCAGGGAAAAACTGAAAACGGGGATCATAATCACCAAAATACTCCAACTCAGCAGCAACTAGATTCCATATTAGAAGCTTCTACTGTTACTAAAGAGCATGCCGCGAAATTTGGAGAATTAGTCATACAGGATGACGGAGGAAGAATGAAACCGCTAAATACGTTTTCTTCAGAGTTACTTCGCAAACTAAGTTTTAAGGATACCTATAAAGACCTGAATGCCGATCAGATATTCTTATCCATGATGTTAAATCCTGCGTTATGGTATAATACAGAATTTATAGCCCTCGATAAAAAAGGACAAAATGATAGTCTCCGGGGTATAATAGAAGTAGAAGGATCTCAGAGATACGTAAAAGCAACTGATTTTTTTGACTCCAAAGGGGCTTATAAACTCGCACCTTATTTACAAGATGCATATGCTACCAGCACTCCGGATAAATTTCAACAGGATTATAAAGATCTTGATTTACGCCTTGGACTGTTAAACAGGGCACTGAGTGGAGAAATTATCAAAATCTTCCCTTTGCTAAACGATGAGAATAACAAATGGGTTTCTGCAGTAGAGTACAGGTCCGGGCAATACAAAGTATCTGACTCACTTTATGCGAATTTTATCAAAAATGCTGTTCCTTACTATTTGCTTTCCCTTCAAAGAGCAATAGCAAATGATGACTATTCAGAAGCGGATAAACTATTAGCTGCCTTTCATCAGAATCAACAAAACCACGGCAGTGAGGTGCTGCCTTCGGAGAATAGGATAAAGGCAGAAATTATTTACAACAAGCTCGATATTTTTAATCGTCTCTATAAATACTATGCTCTTGTTGGTATCCTTATGTTCTTTGTGCTTGTATTTACAATTTTTAAGGAAAGACGGATATGGAATATAGCGACCTACTTTTTTAAGGGAATAATTTATTTATTTTTTATCTGGCATACGTCCGGTTTAATTATGCGTTGGTTTATTTCCGGCCATGCTCCCTGGAGTGATGCCTATGAAAGTATCCTTTATGTGTCCTGGGCTACAATGGGTATGGGATTATTATTGGGCAGGAAAAGCAATATGACCATTGCAGCATCGGCATTTGTTACTTCCATGTTATTGTGGATTGCACATCAAAGCTGGGTTGATCCGTCTATAGCAAATCTTGTCCCTGTTCTGGACAGTTACTGGCTCATGATCCACGTTGCGGTAATTGTTGGTAGTTACGGGCCGCTTACCGTTGGGATGATTCTTGGTATTGTTTCACTTTTGTTAATTATTCTTACCAATTCCAGGAACAAGGAGCGAATGGAATTAAACCTGAAAGAACTCACAATAATTAATGAACTATCCATTACCGTGGGACTCATTATGCTTACTATAGGAAACTTTCTTGGAGGACAATGGGCCAATGAAAGCTGGGGACGTTATTGGGGTTGGGATCCTAAAGAAACCTGGGCTCTTATTTCAATTATGGTATATGCCTTTGTAATACATACCAGACTGGTACCGGGATTACGCGGTAGATGGACATTTAATTTTCTAACCATCCTTGCTTTTGGTAGCATTATGATGACTTATTTTGGTGTGAACTTCTATTTGGTTGGGCTTCATAGTTATGCCAGTGGTTCGCAGGTAATTACACCTACATTTATCTGGTATATGTTGTTTGGGGTATTAGTTTTAGGAGGTATTAGCTATTGGCGATACAAGTTGAATTACGTTAAATAGTCCTTTATAGTGGCCGGTGTAAATGGCATTATCATTGGAAACATCATTTTGCTTTAATGAATAGTGCATTAACTTTAATGAACTAGTTGTCCATTATTATTTTTTAATATTTTTTTATCAAACCAACTTAATGGGCAAGCAGAATCATTTTTGTATTTCCTAAAATATTTGCATCTTTGTTTTATCATGAAGTAATAGAAACTATGTTAGCAATAGATGTCGTCGGAGTGTTTACCGAAAAATAATCTCCCTCCCGGGAAGATTAAAAGACATCCTTTTCTTCTTTAATATAATTTCTATAAAATGACAACTCAGAATAAAATTACATTCAATAAGCTTTACAGGTATTTTATTATAGCCGTTACCGGTAAGGAAACCGAATTCACCACCGGTAGTATCCGCAAGGCAGTTTTTATGCTTTCCATACCTATGATCCTGGAGATGATGATGGAATCTATATTTGCTATTGTGGATATAGCCTATGTATCCAGGGTAAGTGTAAATGCGGTAGCCACAATTGGCCTCACTGAATCTGTTATAACCCTTGTATATGCAATTGCCATTGGCCTTAGTATAGCCGCAACTGCTGTTGTGGCAAGAAGGGTAGGTGAAAAGGACCTTAAAGGTGCCAGGGAAGCCGCTATGCAGGCAATATTGCTGGGGATAGCGGTCGCTGTTTCTATAGGTATAATAGGGTTTCTTTATTCAAAGGAAATATTAGCGCTTATGGGTGGGGAACCCGACTTAATTGCTGAGGGCTATGGTTATACCAAATTGCTTATAGGTGGTAATATCACTATAGTTTTACTTTTTTTAATCAACGCTATATTCAGAGGGGCTGGGGATGCCTCTGTTGCAATGTGGACATTGGTTTTATCGAACGGACTTAATATTATCCTGGATCCTATTTTTATTTTTGGCTGGGGTCCAATTCCGGAATTTGGTGTTATGGGAGCAGCTATAGCCACAAATATTGGTAGAGGGACTGCTGTAATTTTTCAATTGGGGATCCTATTTTTTGGCTGGAGCAGAATTAAATTAGCAGTTAGTGATATCGTATTAAGAACAGGAGTAATGCTTAATCTTATCAAGGTTTCTTTGGGAGGTATCGCTCAATTTTTGATAGGTACTTCAAGCTGGGTCTTTTTAATGCGGTTGATGTCGGAATTTGGAAGTGAAGTCCTGGCCGGATATACTATTGCTATTAGGGTCATGATGTTTACTTTCATGCCCGCCTGGGGAATGAGTAACGCGGCGGCCACATTGGTTGGGCAGAATCTGGGTGCCAAGCAGCCCGAAAGAGCGGAGAAGTCGGTTTGGATTACCGGAAAATATAATGCGTTTTTTATGCTGGCGGTTTCATTGATCTATCTCTTTTTTGCAACTGAGATAATTGGCCTTTTTACAGACACGGCAAGTGTCATTGAAAATGGAGCACTTTGCTTACAGGTTGTTGCTGCAGGTTATATCTTCTACGCTTATGGGATGGTTGTCTCCCAGGCTTTTAACGGGGCAGGCGATACTAAAACCCCAACTAAGATTAATCTTATTGCCTTTTGGGCATTTCAATTACCCTTTGCGTATCTGGCTGCAATTACTTTTGAATTGGGTGCTCTGGGTGTGTTTCTGGCCATAACATTGGCTGAGGTAATGCTGTCTGTAATTGCGATTATCTGGTTTAGAAAAGGCTATTGGAAAAAAGTTCAGGTATAGGCTATTTTTGTAACTTTATGCATTAATAGAATTAGTATGAAACATAACAATAAGGGGATTAATACAATTTGCACCCACGTTGGTGAATTAAAGGATAACGAGTATAAAGGGTCCGTTTCTCCCTTGTATATGAGTACCTCATATGCATTTGATGATGTGGATATTAAAAGGTATCCAAGGTATTTCAACACCCCTAACCAAAAGGCCTTGTCACAAAAAGTAGCAGCTTTGGAACATGCGGAGGATGCCATGATATTTGGAAGTGGAATGGCCGCAGTAAGTACTGCACTTCTGGCTTTTTTAAAGGCTGGTGATCATGTGGTACTGCAAAACATGTTATATGGTGGAACACATAATTTGGTTACAAAACAATTTGAAAATTTTGGAATCTCATACTCATTTACTGAAGGTTTGAAACCGTCTGATTTTGAAGCTAAAATTAAGAAAAACACTAAGGTCATCTATATTGAAACACCATCCAATCCTTTATTGACTATCACAGATCTTGCCGCTGTTACAAACATTGCGAAAAAGCACAAATTAGTCTCTATGATCGATAATACCTTTGCCAGCCCGGTAAATCAAAATCCAATTGATTTTGGTATTGACGTGATTATTCACAGTGCCACAAAGTATATGGGAGGACATTCAGATATTTGTGCCGGGGCTGTTGCTTCATCCAAAGTGAATATGGAGCGTATTTTCCAATTAGCTATAAATCTTGGAGGTAGTCTTAGCGATTACACAGTATGGTTGTTGGAGCGCAGTATAAAGACCATGGGTATTCGTGTTAAAAGTCAAAATGAAAATGCGATGAGGCTTGCGGAGTATTTGGATGGAAATGCGAATATCAGGCAGGTTAATTATCCTGGTCTGACTTCTCATCCTGATCATGCGTTAGCTAAATCACAAATGCATGGCTTTGGCGGGATGCTTTCCTTTGAACTTAAGGAGTCAATTGATGCTACTGAATTTCGAAAGGAACTTAAACTTATTAAATCTTCCATGAGTTTAGCAGGTGTAGAAAGTACCGTACTATCACCAACTCAGACCTCCCATGCGCTGCTATCGGAAGAAGATCGAATTAAGCAGGGAATTGCCGATGGATTAATTCGCTTTTCCATAGGTATAGAAGAGCCGGAAGACCTAATAGCAGATATTGAACAGGCTTTGGAACAGGTAAAGGCAAAACAACCTGCATTAAATAGCCAATAAATTACCAGATAAATATCAAATGAAGTTAGACATTTTAGTTTTTGGAGCACATCCTGATGATGCGGAGTTAGGAGCCGGAGCAACTATAGCCAAAGCAACCGCAAATGGTAAAAAAGTAGGGATTATTGATTTAACCAGAGGGGAATTAGGTACCCGGGGATCTGCCGAGATCAGGGATAAGGAGGCTGAAAGCGCAGCGAAAATATTGGGGATAGCAGTAAGGGAGAACTTAGAATTTGCTGATGGCTTTTTCACGAATGATAAAAACCATCAACTGGCCGTAATTCAATTAGTGCGAAAATACCAACCAGACATTGTATTGTGTAATGCAATAGAGGACCGGCATATAGATCATGCCAAGGGAAGTAAATTGGTTAGTGATGCTTGTTTTCTGAGCGGACTTGTAAAAATAGACTCAAAATTACCAGGTGATGACGAATGGCAGTTACCATGGCGGCCAAAACAAGTTTATCACTATATTCAATGGAAAAACCTGGAACCTGATTTGGTTGTTGATGTAACTGGATTTATTGATGTAAAAATGAAAGCTATTTCGGCTTATGCCTCACAATTTTATGATCCTGACAGCAATGAACCCAATACACCAATAAGCAGTAAAAACTTTACTGATAGTATTGCTTATAGAGCGAGGGATTTAGGACGTTTGGTTGGGGTTGAATACGGAGAAGGGTTTACTGCTGAACGTCATATAGGCGTTAAAAATCTCTGGGATATTATTTAAACTGCTTTGCTATAGCTTTTCTCTCTTTTAGGGAGAGTGAAAAAGAAGCAACTACCTTTGCGCAGGGCACTTTCCACCCAAATGCTACCGCCGTTCTTCTCTACCATTTCTTTACAGATAGACAGTCCAAGACCTGTTCCTTTTTCGTTATCTGTACCATAGGTAGTGATATTTGAATTCTTCTCAAATAAATTCTTTACTGTAATTTTATCCATTCCCACTCCTGTATCTCTTATGGCGACCTCCCATAAATTATCGCGTTCACGTGCCGATATTCTAATCATCCCATTTTGTGGAGTGAATTTTAGAGCATTACTGATAAGATTCCTCACAACAATATCAATTTGATTACTATCAGACCATGTAAGAGTATTTTCAGTAAGCTCGCTTACAATTTTTATAGATTTCTTTTTAGCAACTTCAGATAGTAATTTAATATTTTCAGAAACCAGAGATTCCAGTGCCATAAGTGAAGGCTTGGTTACTGCACCATTCATCTGTGTATGACCCCAGCTAAGTAGATTATTTAGGGTAAATGAAACGTGATCAACGTCTTCCCTCAATTTAGGAACAAACTCTAAAAATTCGTCAGTCTCAATATCACCATCAGAATAAAGCCTTAACAGTTCTTGCAGGGCACCAACAGGACCTCGAAGGTCATGTCCTATTATGGAGAACAGTTTAGTTTTAGTTTCATTACTTTCCTGCAACTCAGATTCTCGTTTTTCCAGAATTTCTTTTTTGCCCTCTAGTTCCTTATTAAGTCGTTTTTGAATTACCTCGGCACGATATACCAAAAGAGTAATTATTATAGATACTACTAATATGACCAGAGCAGCTATAATATACCTCTCTTGTTTTGCTAATGCTTTTTCATTTTCTTCGATCAGCATTTGCTTCTGTTTATCATATTGAGTTTTGGTTTTTAGCATGGTTAAACTCTTCTTATTCTCATTTCTGGATAAGGTATCAGAAAGTTTTTGATAGAGTTCGTGAAAGCTTAAAGCCTGAGAGTAGTTCTTTTTATTTTTATTTATTCTGTAAAGAGTATAAGCACATTTTTGAGTCCCTTCCATGAACTGTATTCTGTCAGATATTTCATAGGCCCGATGTGCAAAATTTTCAGAAAGGCTATCCCTGCCCTGTCCCAAATATGCTTCTGCCATTCCATTAAAAAGGTCAATTTTATCGCGGTCGGCATCCAAGTCTTTATGCAACATTTCACTTTGGTTATACCAATAAAGTGCCCACTTATACTTATTTTCCTTTAAATATATTTTGCCTTTTATTTCATAGGTAAATGCCAGCCAATCTATAATTTTATGTTTTTCAAAAATTGCAAGGCTTTTATTTATATTAAACATGGCATAATCTAGTTTACCCATGTCTGCATAGGTTGAAGCCAAGTTACTTAAGGTTTCTGCCATAATAACCTCATTACCCAGTTCCCCGTTAATTTTTTTTACTTTTTTGTAAAAATCAAGTGATTGTTCATAATCTTTTTGTGAGGCATATAAGTTGGCGATGTTTTCATTCATAATAGATAACATCTTATTATTACCAATTTCTTCTGCGATTTCGATGGCTTTAAGGTACCCCGTTAAAGCGTGGGCATAATCTCCTTTATAGGCATTTTCGCCGGCCAGGTTATTCATAATGCGTAAGCTCAGATCTTTGTTTCCAAGTTCTTTAGCAATATCGAGACCTGCCGTATAATTAAAAATTGCATTATCTGAATCACCTTTATCAGAGTAGTAATCCCCCAGACGCAGTCTGGCTCTGCTTTCGCCTTCTTTGTAACCAGAATCTATACTTAGTTGAAGGGTTTCATTAGAGAGTAGTAAAAGACTGTCTGTATTATAGTACCTGAGTTGGTACCCTAAATTGCTCAAAAGGTCAATATAAAGGGTGTCCTTTGGAGAAAAGTTTTTTTGGGACCTAAGTTCCCGGATACTGTCCTTGTATTTTTTTTGAATTTCCTGCTGAGCATTAGCATTAGTAATACTGCATATAAAAAGTAAAGCAATTGCAGCATGCTTAATGACGTCAGTACAATGTGTCCGGATATAGGTCAAAATTAAGGGCATAGGTTACTAACCAATTCTAAAAATAAAATTACACCCCAAATACACAATGGTCTAATTTATGTTGTGAAACGCCATTTTTTGTGTGTTTTATCGTCTATTCAGTGTATTTCATCCATGAAATCTAGAAAATTATTGAATTTGTGGTGATTTAAAGGATAGTTCTTTTGATGTTTATTGTAGTTTGCCGTTCCAAAAATTTCAGGAGTTTAGTTTGAAACAATGGGTAAAAAAAATTACCTTTGCCAGCGCTTGCAAATGGTGGTTGTAGCTCAGCAGGTTAGAGCGCTGGATTGTGGTTCCAGAGGTCGCCGGTTCGAACCCGGTCTTCCACCCCCATTAATTTTCTAAAGCCCTGTCATTTATGACAGGGCTTATTGTTTAAGTTACTTTTGATTAGCTTAGAGTTTGGAAAAGAATCAATTATTCTTACCAAATTTCAACCTTTACTTGGAAGGAGTGGTATCTACCTCAATACGCGTTTCCCTGTTCGCAATTTCCCAGGCAGTATAGAAGATTAATCGTGCACGGTCTTCCAGCAAATCATAATTTATTTTATTCGGGGTGTCCCCAGGTCTGTGATAATCTTCATGTGTACCACTAAAATAAAAAATGACAGGAATATTATTTTTCACAAAATTATAATGGTCGCTCCTGTAATAAAAACGATTGGGATCATTTTCATCGTTATAGGTATAATCTAATATCAGTTGTGAATATTTGTCATTAACCTCTTCCGACAGGTCATGAAGCTCCGTACTTAACTTATCAGAACCAATGAGATAGACGTAATTTCCGTTGTC
Source organism: uncultured Eudoraea sp. (assembly GCA_965364275.1). Classification (GTDB taxonomy): domain Bacteria; phylum Bacteroidota; class Bacteroidia; order Flavobacteriales; family Flavobacteriaceae; genus Eudoraea. Next base: position 20,305 of record CBDTVT010000022.1, read on the forward strand.
CTCATGTTTAGGGTCAATACGCCCTATCATATCTATATTGAGGTTGGCAACAGTTTGAGATAAAGGAAATACAGGGTCATTATCTGTATAGTACTTTGATCCAAGCAATCCTTTTTCCTCACCCGTAACATGCAGGAATACTATAGATCTTTTTGGCCCGTTACCGCTATCTGCAGCCTGTTTAAAAGCTTCGGCAATTTCAAGCATAGCAACGGTTCCGGAGCCATCATCATCTGCGCCATTATTAATATCACCATTGGCATTTACCCCTATATGATCTAAATGTGATGATATTACCACAAACTCATCAGGTTTTTCAAAACCACGAATAACTGCCACAATATTTTCAGATGATACAGCCTCGTTGTTACTTTTAATTTTAAGAGATATAGGCTGTGATATTATTTTGGTAGCCTGCTCTTGTTTAATGGCAGGGAATACCTTGTTTATCATGGATTCATTAAGGAGAACTAATGCGGCATTATATTCTTCAACCTTAATTTCCATTTTCATTTTATCACTCCCGTTCAAATAATCATAATATCTCTTGTAACGACCGTAGTTGTCTGGATCATAGTATAGCACCCCTTTAGCTCCTTTGCTTCTGGCTAATTTTAATCTGGCTGCAGGAGCATCAGACTTTTTACTCCAAACAGATTTTTTAGAACTTCCTGAAATCAAATAAGTGCCATCTTTTTTCACGGGCTCCCCGGACTTAATTAATACAAGTTTCCCAGATACATCCAATCCTTCGTAATCTGAGTAACCCTCGTCTTCTATCCCGTAGCCTGCATATATAATTTCGTTGAAATCTCCTTCAATAGGTGTAAATGTCAAAAAGTCGGTTCCTAATTCATATTCAGTCGTTCCTGCCATTATGGAACCAATAGGCAATTTGGGGAATACTAAAGGAACTTCCTGCAAATAATTACCATCCTCCTTTGCTGCGGGGATTTCCATTGCCTCATAATTAGATTTTAGATATTCCACCGCTTTTTTTTGTCCCGGTTTCCCGGTTTCCCTGCCCTCAAATTCATCTGAAGCATAGATATACAAATGTTCTTTTAACTCTTTTTCGGTAATCGTTACTGCATAAACTCGCGGATCTATAGATACACTTGTAGTAGCAGTATCAGCTTGTTCTGCAACTGTTTTCTGAGACGAGTTACAGGCAAATAAAAGTCCAATGAGAATGAATGATAATTTTTCCATAAAATTATTTTGCTATGCTTAAGAAAATTTCCCAAAAATAGTAAAAAGAAAATGAAATGCGTTTATGCGATAACGAAACTAATTATTTGAATTTCAACAATGTATAAAATATTTATTTTGTTATTTCCGGGATACAAAAATGAAGTTGTCTAAATATGAGATATGAAGGATAAAAATCATGCCAGAGCACTATTTTGTTAGAAACGAAGTCTTAAAGTTTAATGGAATAACCACTATTATTCTGCTTTTTTGAATCATTTTTAGAAAGAATATTTAGTACATTTGTTCACTAAGTTTTTCTTTAAAAAATTCTATTAATAATAACAAAACCGAGTTATGAAATTATCTTATTGTAAATATTTATTCATTTTTAGTGCTTTGGTGTTTGGAACTAATTTTGGGACTTATGCTCAGGAGCAATCTCTTGGGGCTATGGTTTCAAATAAAGTAGGCTTATACGTTTTTCCTGCCAAAGACCAGAGTGCTGAGCAGCAAGCACAGGATGAGTCTTACTGCTATAAATGGGGTGTTCAACAGAGTGGTATAGATCCTTTAAATCCTCCTCAGGTACAGGCACAACAAGTGGAAACAGGCCCGGACGGTTCTGCGGTTAGTGGTGCAGCAAGAGGGGCATTAGCAGGCGTGGCTATTGGTGCCATTGCAGGCGATGCCGGGAAAGGTGCTGCCATTGGCGCTGCTTCTGGTGCTATGGTAGGACACAGAAGAAGTAAGGTAGGCCGATCACAACAACAACAAGCAAACAACCAGTCAGCAGGCCAGGCTGAAGCTGATATGATGAATAGCTTTAAAAAAGCCTACAGTGCATGCTTGCAGGGCAAAGGGTATTCTGTTAACTAATAACTAATTCGATAAAATTCTAATTCAAATATTATGAAGATCACTTCCTTAAAAAATTACTTCGGTACTCTTTTCATGTTTATATTGCTGTCTAATGCCTATGGACAGACTATGGATGAGAATTTGAACTTATTGTTAGTACGAGAAGACAAAGTTTCTCCGTCCATGTCAGTGGATTATGAAATGTCTTTGACAGACCTAAAGAATTTTCTAACGGAAAATAACGTTCAGAATTTCAATTATTTTACCCACCTGCAAGACGATTACAGGTTTACACATATTGTGCCAATTGATGATATGGATAATCTGCATGATGGAACCCGGGAGGCCCTAAAAAACAAAATCAATAAACCAGAATTAGAAGTAATCCTCGATTATTTTGATCTATCTGTTGAATCTTATTATCAATATATTGTGCAATACCAACCCAATTTATCATATGTAACCACTGCTGAAAACTGGCAAGAAAATAACCCATATAGAAAATGGAATTTTTATTATTTCTTTCCCGGTAACGAAACAGAAGTGGAGGAGCTGTTGGCTGCCTATAAATACCTGTATGCAAAGAAAAAAGTGTCTATGGGTTTTAGGGTTTTTACAGGCCTTATAGGCACCCCAAAACCATTGTATATATTAACCACCTGGGGTGAATCTCCTATAGATTATCATGAAAGTCTTGAGAAAGCTTCTAAGCTTTTAGGCGAGGAAGGGGCTATTTTATGGACCAAACTGATGGCATTAGTCAGGGACACAAAAACAGTGGAAGGATGGTATTTGCCACAGTATTCTTACGCTCCTGGAATGAAGTTGGCGGAATAAACACAGCTATTGTTTAAGAAATAGCTATACATCGCTTTATAATATGAAGGAAAAAATAAAACCTGTTATGTTTTAATTCATAGCAGGTTTTATTTATTTTAATACTAACGCTTATTACTTATTTCGGCGGTTGCACTGGGTATTTTTTCATTAATTTTTGTACTCCTTTTGGAATAGTTTTATTCCTTTTTTTGGGATTTTCATTTATGGTCTTGGTGGAGATACCTTGCCATATTAATTTTTTTGATTCTCCTTCGTAGACACTAACTACAAAAGTACCTACCTCGTAATCATTTTCAGAAATTGTAGTGGTAGAAGATCCCATGCCCATACCGCCACCATATCCAACACCATAACCATAGCCCCATCTACCGCCATATCCCATGCCACCATTATAATTGGTGTATGCCGTTCTACTTGTTTTTTGATCTATGACGAAATATAATGTAACAACTATATCCCCTCCTTGTTCTACATAGGTTAGATTCCTCATTTTGAATTCTTTTCCAAAACTATCCAGGACTCTTTTTTTATCCAGATCGTTAATCAATTGATCACTATTATCCTGCCAACCTTCAAATTTGAATGTTTTAAAATTGGTAAAATCGACGGTTTGGTCATAATCGCTGCGAACTTGTGCGTAAAATTGAATAGTAGTTAATAGGGTAATGATAATAACATAAAATGTTCTAATGTATTTTTTCATAGTAATTATGTTTTAAAAAAGTTAATCTCTCTTTGAATTTTATTCCATAATAAGATCAATAGGTTTCAATAAATCTTACGGACATATAAAGATAATATAAATACACTAAAATATAAGTAACTTCTAATCAAGCTTTTTTTTTCAAGTATAATGTTCTCATTACTGTCAAAAGTAGAATAAGGGTATCATCCTAATACTACCTGAACGGCTTAATGAATTGTAATATAGTTCACTTGATGACGGAATGATAGACTATCAAATAGAATAACCAGCCCAAGCCATAAATAAGAAAAACCCAGGATAAG
>CBDTVT010000023.1:0-24129 GCA_965364275.1 uncultured Eudoraea sp.
GGTAAAAGCTCCTTTTTCATGCCCAAATAGTTCACTGTCTATGGTGCCTTCGGGAATGGCTCCACAATTTACAGCTATATATTTTGCGTGCTTTCTATGGGATAAAGAGTGAATGATTTTTGGCACGGCTTCTTTTCCGACACCACTTTCGCCGGTAACCAAAACAGAAATGTCTGTAGGAGCAACCTGAATAGCTTTTTCCAGTGCACGATTGAGCTTTGGATCATTTCCGATAATCTCAAAACGCTGTTTTATTGCCTGTACACTTTCCATACTTAATTATTTTCAGAATAACCAACTGCTTTGCCCAATAAAGTGGCAGAGGTGCAATTTTCTACTCGTACCATTACAAATTCTCCAATAGAATAGTTCTCTTTAGGAAAAACCACAACGGTATTTTGAGAATTACGCCCCATCCATTGCAATTCAGATTTTTTGGATGTCCCTTCAATAAGAACTTCTTCAACTTTACCTAAATGTTGTTTTGTTCTATAAAAGCTATGCTTTAATTGCAGATCAATAATCTCACTTAATCTTCTTTTTTTTACTTTCTCAGGGATATCATCAACAAGTTTTCTCGCGGCCATTGTACCGGGTCGTTCAGAATAAGCAAACATAAAACCAAAATCATATTTTACATATTCCATTAAAGATAAAGTATCCTGGTGATCTTCCTCGGTTTCCGTTGGGAAGCCCGTAATCATGTCCTGGCTTATGGCGCAGTCTGGCAAAATGTTCCTAATATTATTTATTAAATCAAAATACTCCTCCCTGGTGTGCAATCTGTTCATTGCCTTTAAAATTCTGTCGCTTCCACTCTGAACTGGCAGGTGAATGTAATTACAGATATTTTTAAACCTGGCCATGGTTTCAATAACATCGAGAGTCAAATCCTGTGGATTTGAAGTAGAAAAACGAATCCTCATTTTGGGCTGTGCTTCCGCAACCAATTCCAATAAATTGGCAAAATTCACCGCTGTTGCTTTCTGTATTGCTGATGCCGAGTCGAAATCCTTTTTTAAACCACCACCATACCATAAATAACTGTCAACATTCTGGCCCAATAAGGTAACTTCCTTAAATCCTTTTTCCCAGAGTTCATTTACTTCATTAACAATTGAATGAGGATCTCTGCTGCGCTCCCGACCCCTTGTAAATGGAACAACGCAAAAAGTACACATATTATCACAGCCACGAGTAATGGATACAAAGGCTGTTACCCCATTTGAATTTAATCTTACCGGAGCCACATCACCGTAAGTTTCATCCTTGGAAAGTATAACATTGACGGCATTCCTTCCCTCGTCTACTTCTCGGATAAGATTTGGCAGATCTTTATAAGCATCGGGACCCACCACCATATCAACGATTTTTTCTTCTTCTAAAAGCTGACTTTTAAGCCGTTCTGCCATACACCCTAAAACTCCTACTTTCATATGCGGACGAGTTTTTTTAACGGCATTAAATTTTTCAAGCCTTTTTCTAACAGTCAGCTCCGCTTTTTCCCGAATAGAGCATGTGTTAACCAAAACAAGGTCTGCCTCTTCCAATGAATTAGTGGTATTAAAACCCTCTTGCGCTAAAATAGAGGCAACAATTTCGCTGTCTGAAAAATTCATCTGACAGCCATAGCTTTCTATGTATAAGTTACGGGTGTTTTTCTGGTCTTTATCCAGCTGAAGCGCGATACCCTGATTTTTCTCTTCAATAATTTTCTCCATTCTATTGTCTCTTCTCGGATAGCTCAAACAGTCAGCAAAGATAGTATATTCTGCATACTAGTGACAAATTGACAGTTAATTATTTAACAAAATTTACGCAACTGGACGTTATAATATGTATCTACTTTAAAATATAACCCAATATCTTTAATATATCAATCGAGCTATGAAAAAAAGTATTTTAAGTCTGCTACTTGTTTTAGCAATAGTATCCTGTGACAAAAAAGAAGAAGAAGGCGATTATGCCAACTATCTTGTGGCAACGCCAATAACAATGAGCGTTACAGAATTTAAGAATAGCGTAGAAGTAGTTGCACCAAAACCTATTAATGAATCAGGTAAGATCTATGCCTATCAGAATTACATATTTGTTAATGACAAATACAAAGGAATACATGTTGTTGATAATAGCGACCCAAGTTCTCCGCAAAAAATTTCATTTATTAAAATAGCAGGTAACGTAGATATTTCTGTTAAAGGAAATTTCCTTTATGCCGACAGTTTAACAGACTTAATAGTATTAGACATTTCTGAAATTAATGCTGTTAGAATTGTTAACCGAATGGAAGACGTCTTACGCGACAATGTTGTATGGCCCGTCGCTGATATTTATGAATACGATGGGATAGATTATCAGAATGAAATTTTAATAGGGTGGGATGTTAAGACTGAAAGCAGATTGAAATCTGAAGTATTTGATCGTTTTGACGATCAGATTTTGCTGGCTGAAGCTGCCAATGATAGCCAGGTTGGACAAGGAGGTTCGCTGGCGCGATTTAAAATTGTAAATGATTATTTGTACGTTGTAGACAGTCACACAATTAATGTGTTTGAAATTAGTGATTTGGAAAACCCCAGGGATCTGGAAGATATATATGCCGGTTTCGATATTGAAACAATTTTTAACAGAGGTAATAATTTGTTTTTAGGAAGTATGCGGGGTATGTATATATATGATATAAGCTCTCCGGCCACACCAACATTCATTTCAGAATTTCAACACGGCACTGCTTGTGACCCTGTAGTAGTTGATGGAGATTATGCCTATGTTACCTTGCGTGGCGGTAATAATTGCGGGGCTACTGAAAGCGGCTTATTTATTGTTGATATTTCGGACATTACAACACCTGTCCTGGCAACATCATACGCAATGGATGAACCTTATGGGTTGGGAATAAAAGATAACAAATTATTTATTTGTGATGGGAAATCTGGTCTTAAGGTCTATGATAAAACTAATATTGATAATCTTGTGTCATTAAATCATTATGAGAATATTATCACTTTTGATGTCATACCTATGGATGAAACTTTGATAATGATTGGTGATGAAATCCTGTACCAGTATAGATATTTAGATAACGATATAGAACTAATCAGCTCTATGAATCTAAACTAGATTTTTATGAGATTTATAGGAAACATCCCGTATTTTGGGATGTTTTTTTTATGACTAGATATGGACTAAAAACACCAAATAAAAAAACTGACATACTTTTGTTATAGCGTTTTATGCAGATAAGTTAAAGCGGGTATTCAGATTAATGAGATACTCGAAACAAATAAGTATTAGTTAGTAGAAATCATTTTTATCTGTTTGTCTAATACTTGACTATTAATTTTATTCACATAAGCCTCATACAAATCGTTTAAACTGTTTAACTCTATGTCTAATTCCTTTTTAATATCCTTAAAAAAAGCTATTGCCTGATCGGTTGGCGGGTAATCCCCTCTTTGAGAATCTGACATCAGAAATGCTAGCCTATTGTTTATTCTTATGCCGTAATTTAACGGATCTTGCCTGCTTTGGTTTTTCGTCATATGGATATTGTTTTCAACCTTATCTAAGTTGGTTTCGAACTCGTCTACAAGTTTTTTGAGCTCCTCATCAGTTGTAACCTTTTCCTTTATGTAAGCCAAATCCTTTTTTACAGAGCGGATATCAATAATTGCCTGATTTGCTCTGTTAACCTGATCTCGTACTTTTATTAGGAAATCAAATTGATTTTTAAAATCGGTCACTTTATTTGGGAGTCTTGGATCTTTTACTATTGTAAATTCCTTTTCAGATGCTATTCCATTATAAGTAAGTCTTACTCTATAAGTGGCAGGAACTGCTTTTGGACCTACATTAGGAGAAGAGTACAAAACCATTCCTTCAAAGCTTTTAAAGCCAGGATATCTTAGATCCCAGATAAAACGATTTCCTCCTGTGACAACTTTTAAAGGTTTTGTCGCCGACGGATCCTGTTTGTCCAATTTAGAATTCGTGTTATACTTTTGAACTAATGCTCCTTTAGAGTCTAATATCTCCAGGGTAATAGTATCTGTTTCCTTTTTGTCTTTTATATAATAATTTACAATGACCCCATTAGGATGATTTTCACCTTCTAACCTCAGGTCGGGTTTGCTCCAACCCGAAGAATGTTGCGTTCTATAAGTAATATCAGGTTTATAAAGATAAAATTCGCTTTTAACCATTTCTTCTGTGAGCTGATGTAAGGGGGTTAAATCATCAATCATCCAAAAACTTCTTCCATGTGTGGCGGCAATAAGATCGTTATCTCGAACCGCTAAATCTCTTATGGAGGTCATGGGAAGATTTAATTGAAATGAAGACCAATGTTGTCCGTCATCAAAAGAAACGTACATTCCCCATTCGGTACCTGCATATAATAATCCTTCTCTAACTTTATCCGACCTAATAGCTCTTGTATAATGATTATTCTTTATCCCATTGGTGATGAGTGTCCAACTCTCACCATAATTAATGGTTTTATAAAGGTAGGGGGTATAGTCGCCAAACTTGTAGGACGTTGCAGCCAAATAGGCAACACCTTCTTTGAAAGGACTTGGTTCTATACAATTAATCATATTTAATTTGGGTGATATGTTAGATGGGGGGGTGATATTCTTCCATGTTTTCCCGTCATCTTTGGATATATGCACTAGGCCGTCATCGCTTCCCACATAAATAACCCCTTTCTCTAAAGACGATTCTGCAATGGCAAAAATGTTAGAATAAAACTCTGCCCCGGTATTATCCTGGGTAATGGGTCCTCCGGAGGATTTTATTGTCTCAGGCAGTCCCCTGGTCAAATCTGGAGAGATTACCTCCCAGGATTGTCCTTCGTTGGTAGAAGTATGTAAAAAATTTGATCCAGCATATAGGCGATTTTTGTCATGTATACTGAACATAACGGGATAATTCCAATTAAAACGATACTTCATAATTTCTGCTCCAGAACCCGCAGGATTGTCTGGCCAAACATTGGTAGACCTTGTCTGATCTAATGAATGGTCATTGCGCATCATATATCCTTTATAGGTGCCACCGTAGACTATATCATTATTCTTTGGGTCAACAGCTAAATGAGCACTCTCGCCTCCTGCGGTTGTCTCCCAATCTTTTTCTCCGATGCTGCTACCAGAGCTTCTATGTGAGATTCTAACGGTAGAGTTGTCTTGTTGTGCCCCGTAAATTCTATATGGAAAATTATTATCTGTAGTAACGCGGTAGAATTGCGCAGTAGGCTGGTTGTGATAGGTTGTCCAATTGGTTCCCCCATCATTTGATACTTGAGCCCCACCGTCATCCGCTATAATCATTCGCTGATTGTTATCTGGGTCTATCCACAAATCATGATGATCTCCGTGAGGGGCATTTTTCAATGTAAAAGTTTTGCCGCCATCCGCAGATACACCATAACTTACATTCATTACATAAACTTTATTCTTATCTTGGGTATCTGCATAGATTCTACTATAGTACCAGGCTCTTTGTCGAAGTGCTCTGTTTTGGTTAATTTTTTTCCAGGTTTTTCCCGCATCATCAGATCTAAAAAGCCCACCATCTTCAGCTTCTATTATTGCCCATACTCTATTTGAATCTACCGGCGATACTGTAATACCCGCAATACCCCAGGGTCCTGAAGGAAGACCATTATTGTTTGTAATATCAGTCCACGTATTACCACTATCAGTGCTTTTATAAAGTTTACTGTCTGGTCCACCGCTGTCCATTCTATAACCGTTTCTCTTCATTTCCCAGGTAGAGGCATAAAGAATTCTAGGATTATTGGGATCTAGAATGAGATCACCTGCTCCAGCTTTATCACTTATATAAAGAATCTTTTCCCAAGAAGAACCACCGTCAAGACTTTTGTATACTCCTCTAGTCTTATTAGGAATCCATAGATTTCCAATGACTGCAGCATAAACAATATCCGGATTGGTAGGGTGAATGCGTATTCTGGCAATGTGTTCGGACCCCTCTAGGCCAGTAAATTTCCATGTCTCTCCGGCATCTACACTTTTCCAAATCCCGTTTCCAGAAGAGACATTTCCTCGTAGCGTTTGTTCCCCTTCCCCTACATAAATTACATTAGGATCGGATTCTGAAACAGCAACCGCCCCTATGGAGCCTCCAAAAAAGCCGTCAGAAATACATTCCCATGTACTTCCTGCATCAGTAGTTTTCCAAACGCCGCCACCAGCGGTTCCCATATAGTAAAGCAAATCATTATCCTTTACACCCGTTACTGTTCCTGCCCTCCCTCCTCTAAATGGACCTACTAATCGCCATTCTATGGAATTGTAAAGGGCTTCATTATATATACTGGTGTTTTTGTCTTTAGTTTTTCTTTGCGAATTTGAAGTTATAGGAATTATTAGAAAAAGGAAAAAAACCAGGATAGAGATCTTTTGAAACATAATATATGAGTTAGTAATTTGTATAAAAATAACATATTATTACTTCTTTTCGCCAATTAAAAACAAATCCTATTGGCAGTAAATAAGGCATTAAATACCCATTACTTTGGACTTGTAAATTACTTGGATTTTGTATTGCATCAACAGAAATAAAAAATTTGACATACTTTTGTTTTTTCAAAAACTGATGAATGGCTAAGAATTTAGTAATCGTAGAGTCGCCTGCAAAGGCCAAAACAATAGAAAAATTTCTTGGAAAAGATTATAAAGTCGAATCCAGTTTTGGCCATATAGCCGATCTTCCTTCCAAAGAGTTAGGGGTTGATGTCGAAAAGGACTTTGAACCTAAATATATTGTTGACCAGGACAAGAAGGCCCTGGTAAAAAAGCTGAAGGACCTTGCAAAAAAAGCAGACACCATATGGCTGGCGAGTGATGAAGACAGGGAAGGAGAAGCTATTTCCTGGCATTTGGCGGAGACGCTAGACCTTGATCGATCCAGAACTAAACGTATTGTATTCAATTCCATTACCAAGTCGGCTATTCAAAAGGCAATTGAAAACCCCAGAGAAATAAATTATAACCTGGTAAACGCCCAACAGGCAAGAAGAGTTCTTGATAGGTTGGTTGGATATGAGCTATCACCTGTTCTTTGGAAAAAAATTAAACCCGGGTTATCTGCAGGAAGGGTTCAATCTGTAGCTGTTCGTTTAATTGTTGAAAGGGAACGCGACATTGATGCTTTTAGTCCTGAAGCTTCCTACAAGGTAGTGGCGGAATTTAAAACAGAGAATGGGAATGTATTTGGAGCAAAACTTGGAAAGAGCTTCCAAACTAAAGAAGAGGCTCAGGTATTTTTAAATAAAAATGCAGGGTCCCTATTTAATGTTGCAAGTCTGGATAAAAAACTTGCAAAGAAATCACCGGCCGCACCATTTACTACTTCTACTTTACAACAAGAAGCATCCCGAAAATTATATTTCTCAGTAGCCAGAACTATGCAGGTTGCCCAGCGTTTATATGAAGCTGGTCTAATTACTTACATGAGGACAGACAGCGTAAATTTATCGGGAGAAGCAATAGGGGCTGCTAAAGACACGATTATACAGAATTATGGTGAACAGTACAGTAAAGTCAGAAATTATAAAGGCAAATCTAAAGGAGCTCAGGAAGCTCATGAGGCCATTCGACCCACGGATATGAATTTACAATCTCCTTCACTGGAGAGAGATCAGTCTAAATTATATGAATTGATTTGGAAACGTACGCTTGCCTCACAAATGAGCGATGCGCAATTAGAACGTACTAATGTAAAAATCAAATCGAACTCTTATCAGGAAGAATTTACCGCGAATGGTGAAGTCATTAAATTCGATGGATTTTTAAAAGTTTATCTTGAGGGCAAGGACGAAGAGGATATAGCTGAAGAGCAGGAAGGTTTGCTTCCGGCAATGAAAACAGGCGATCAGTTATTCTATAATTATATAACGGCAACAGAACGTTTCACAAGACCCCCTTATAGATATACTGAGGCTACATTGGTAAAGAAACTGGAGGAGCTGGGTATTGGAAGACCCTCAACCTATGCCCCAACAATATCTACTATTCAAAACAGGGGTTATGTGGAAAAGGGAAGTATTGAAGGAGAAGAACGAAAGTATTCGCAACTGATTTTGAAATCAGATAAAGTTGAGAAAAAATCTCTTACAGAAGTAATTGGTTCAGATAAAGGCAAACTGGTACCCACAGATATAGGGATGATTGTCAATGATTTTTTGGTGAATCATTTTGCGCATATTTTGGATTATAACTTTACTGCCAAAGTGGAGAAAGATTTTGACGAAATTGCAGAAGGTCATGAAGATTGGAAAAAGGTAATGAAAGACTTTTATAAGGACTTTCACCCCAAAGTACTGGATGTTGAAGAAAACGCGGAACGTGCAAGCGGAGAACGGGTCCTGGGTAAAGACCCGAAATCCGGAAGACAAGTTGCTGTTCGTTTGGGACGATTTGGCCCTATGGTTCAAATTGGTACAGTTGAGGAAGAGGACAAGCCATTATTTGCTAGTTTACTCCCGGAACAGTCCCTTAATACGATTACCTATGAGGAAGCAATGGAACTTTTCCAACTTCCCAGAAAATTGGGTGTATTTGAAGGAGAGGAAGTAGAGGCCAATGTCGGCAGATTTGGACCTTATGTTAGATTTGGCAAAAAATTTGTCTCTCTGGAGAAAGGCGAAAGTGCTTTTGATGTTGATCTTGAAAGGGCAATAGAATTAATTCGCGAAAAGCAAAAAGCAGATGCTCCAATTGCAGTTTATGAAAATAAAGATGTTACCAAAGGTAAGGGTCGTTTTGGACCTTTTATCAAATGGGGTGGTATGTTCATTAATGTGAATAAAAAGTATGACTTTGATAATCTCACGGAAACTGATATTATTGAGTTAATAGAATCTAAAAAACAAAAAGAGGTAGAGAAACTTATCAAGGAATGGTCTGATGAAGGCATCCGCATTGAAAAGGCGCGATGGGGAAGGCACACAATTATCAAAGGCAAGACCAAGGTTGAGCTTGCCAAAGAAGTAGATGCTGCTAATATCTCCCTGGAAGATGCACAAGCATTACTCGAAAAGAAAAAGCCCAAAAAGAAGACTAAGAAAACCTAAGATTAGCGTACAAATATGGCGTTCGATTTTTTACTTCCTGTTGATGAAATGGCCCTTGCCCACTGTGAGCTATTGCCTCCACAATCTCTTGGCAGGAATATTCATAAGCATACAGAGAAAAAAGGGTTACCTGTCTTAGCCAATGCTTCTTTTGCCTTAATAGGAGTTCTGGAATCGAGAAATGCATTTGAAAAGAAAACAGAGCGACTAGATACGACTGAGATCAGAATTCAGCTTTACAAACTATTGATGGGTAATTGGAATTCAGTCTTTGTCGACCTGGGCGATATAGAGGAAGGAGAATCGGTTGAGGACACTTATTTTGTTGTAAAGGAAATTGTAGCCGAATTACTTGAGGAAAATGTGATTCCGATTATAGTTGGGGCCACTCAGGATATTACTTACCCTTCTTATAGGGCATTTGATAAAATTAAGGATATGATAAATCTGGTGTCAATAGACAGCAGGTTCGATTTCGGGGCGGATGAGGAACTTATTTCTTCGCATTCCTATATGAGTAAAATAATTACAGATAAGCCCAACAATCTTTTCAACTTTTCAAATATTGGTTATCAAAGCTATTTTAATGCACAGGAAGAAATAGATCTGATGGATCGCTTATTTTTTGATGCATACAGGCTGGGAGAAATAACCTCCGACATTTCCCTGGCAGAACCCGTATTGAGAAACGCACATATTGTAAGCCTGGATGCCAGAGCAATAAAAGCGGGCGAGATAGACGGATCTAAGAATTTTTCACCAAATGGATTTAATGGAAGAGAAATATGTGCAATAGCCAGATATGCCGGTATGAGTGATAATGTTGCAATATTTGGAATATATGAAAGCGAGAATACCGTGCAATCCTTTCAATTAATTTCACAGATTATATGGTATTTTATAGAAGGATATAATTTTAGAATAAAGGAGTTGCCGAGTGCTAAAAGCAAAGATTTTAACAAGTTTAATGTGCCTACAGAAACCGAGCAATTAATTTTTTATAAAAGTTTGCTTACCGAAAGATGGTGGGTTGAGATACCATCAATTTTATCTTCACATAATAAAATAAATTCACCTGCGTTATTACCTTGCACTGAACAGGACTATTTAGACGCATGTAACCAAAATATTCCCGAAAGGTGGTTCAAGGCCTATAAGAAAGGTTTTAACTAACATTAATTTATTTGAAAGGATAGACTGTTTTATACAATAAATTATTCAAAATACAGTTTTAGAGAATAATAATTGTGAATACTGTTTATAGTCTTAATCGAAATTTAACCTAAAGTATGAAGAAGCTATTGTTATTATCTATAGCGTTTGTTTTTTTGCTCACTAGTTGTGGGTCTAAAACAAAAGGAGAACTAGTCGGAGTCCAGGGTAAAAAGTGGTATCCGGAAAAACCTTATGGAATGGAACTGATCCCAAGAGGAGCATTTATCATGGGTAAAAGTGAGGAAGATGTAGGAAAGGTTCTTAATGCGCCAACCAAAACTGTAACCGTAAGATCATTCTATATGGATGATACGGAAATAACTAACAGTGAATATCGCCAGTTTGTAGAATGGGTGAAAGATTCCATCGTTAGAACTAAGTTGGCCATCCTGGCTGATGAATTAGGAATGGGCCCGGAGGATGAAGGTATCGGCGATTTTGCATTTAAAGATGCGGATACTACCAATATGTCTACATATGACAAGTACATGTTGGATAATTATTCCGGTATGGGCGAGACTGGTTATGAAGGAAGAGGCCTAAATAGAGATCAGGATTTGGTCTGGGACACTTCGGAATATCCTGATGAATACTATACAGAAATAATGGATTCAATATATATTCCTGAAGAGGAATCATATAACGGTCAGCGCACTGTAGATGTCACAAAAATTAAATACAGTTACAACTGGATGGACATTGAGTCGGCTGCACGTTCAAGAGATGCCAGAAGAAAAGATTTTATTAAACATGAGGAATTGGAGATCTATCCGGATACGACCGTTTGGATAAGAGACTTTCAGTACTCCTATAATGAACCAATGCATAATGACTATTTCTGGCACGATGCCTATAGTGAATATCCGGTTGTTGGAGTTTCCTGGCAACAAGCCCAGGCCTTTTGTAACTGGAGAACGAAATTTAAGAATGACGACCAGAGAAGCAGAGGCAGACAATTTGTTAACGGATTCAGGTTACCTACGGAAGCTGAATGGGAATATGCAGCCAGAGGTGGAATTGAAAGTGGAACTTATCCCTGGGGTGGTCCTTACGTGATTAGCGATACTGGTTGCTTTATGGCCAACTTTAAACCACAGCGGGGTGATTACGCAGCTGATGCGGCTTTGTATACTGTAGAAGCCAAGTCTTATGAACCAAATGACTATAATCTTTACAATATGGCAGGAAATGTTTCTGAATGGACTAACTCCAGCTATGACCCAAATTCTTACGAATATGAATCTACTATGAATCCCAATGCAGGTGATTATGGTAACAAAAGAAAAGTTATACGTGGAGGTTCTTGGAAAGATGTTGCTTATTTCCTACAGGTAAGTACCAGAGATTATGAGTATAGAGATTCCGCCAGAAGTTATATCGGTTTTAGAACCGTTCAAGATTATATGGGAGAGGAAGACTCAACACAATAGTTTTTGCGTATATAAATAAATCAAACAATAAACCAAATACTTATTTTTAACATTAAACTTAAATTAAATTTAGAATTATGGCACAGTCAAAATCAACAAAAAAATTATTTAACATGGCCTATGGCCTGGGAGCATCAGTGGTGATCATTGGTGCGTTATTTAAAATCCTGCACTGGGAATTTGGACCTCTAACAGGTGGTCTTCTTCTGGCGGTAGGTCTTATTACAGAAGCACTTATTTTTGCAATTAGTGCATTTGAACCAGTAGATGATGAATACGATTGGTCTCTGGTATACCCTGAATTAGTTGGTGGTATGTCTGGTGGTAAAAATGATGTTCAAGATGCAAAAGAAGCAGAAGGCATACTATCCAGAAAATTAGATGAGCTTCTAAAAGAAGCCAACATAGATGCTAACCTAATGGAAAGCCTTGGAGAGAGCATTCGTAATTTTGAAGGTGCTGCAAAAGGTATTGCTCCTTCAGTAGATGCAATGGAATCTACCAAAAAATATTCAGATGAAATGGTAGAGGCAGCATCTCAAATGGAGTCTCTAAACAGCTTGTATAAAGTACAATTGGAAAGCGCTAGCAGACAAGCTTCTGTAAATGAAGAAGTTGTTCAAAACGCAAGTGCTCTTAAAGACCAAATGGAATCTCTTGCTTCCAATCTTTCTTCCTTAAATGGAGTATATGGCGGCATGTTATCTGCAATGAGCAAAAACTAATTAGTGTATTAGTAAACCCAAATCAAAATTTTAATCAAAACTAATTAGAAAACATGGCAGGAGGAAAATTGTCACCACGTCAGAAGATGATCAACTTAATGTATTTGATCTTTATCGCAATGCTGGCTTTAAATATGAGTAAAGAAGTTCTGGCGGCGTTCGGTCTTATGAACGAAAAGCTGGAAGCTTCTAACGCAAAAACCACAGAGAACAATCTAGCGTTCTTAAATGGTTTAGAAACTAAAGCATCTGAAAATGCGAAAAAATTTGGTCCGCTACTAGCAGATGCCAAAAAGATTAAGGAATTGTCCAAGGATTATTATGACTATCTGGAGGCCCTTAAAGGAAAAATGTTAGCCGATATTAAAGATCCTAAAGATTATCAGGTTATGGATAAGTCTGATTATTTAGATCAGAAATTTTTTCAAGGTGATAATCTGGCTCCTGAAGGGAAAGAATTCTTAAAAAGGATTACTGATTATCGTACTCAAGTTTCAGCTATTTTACCAGAAAGCATGAGTGAAGTTAAGGCTTCTGTTCAAACCAGATTTGAAACTGGTGATGCTAAAGGTAAAGTTGAGAAAAGAGATGGAACAAAACAGGATTGGATCTACTATCATTTCGAAGGTTTTCCAGTAGTTGCTTCTCTAACTAAGATAACACAGATACAAGCTGATGTTAAGGCTACAGAGCAGGATGCTTTACAGTCTATGTTAGAAGGTCAGTTGACCAGTGAAGTTTCTATGACTAATTATACCACACTTCTAGAGCAGGAAAAATCGGCTTTTTATGCTGGTGAGAGATTCTCAGGGGCAGTTGTATTAGGTCGTAAAGATGCTACAACACGGCCAAATGAAGTAAACCTTACTTTAGATGGAAGAAAGCTTAATGAAGGTAAGGATTATGAGATTGATAATGGTCAGGTTAGACTTTTAGTTAGCGCCGGCGCTCCCGGAGACCACAAGATTGCAGGTACCCTGGTATTTATTCAGGATGGTGAGAGAACAGAAGTTCCTGTTGCTCAAACATTTGCCACAATCACTAAACCTAATGCCGCATTAATTGCTGCAGATAAGATGAATGTGGTTTATCGAGGGGTTTCTAATCCAATGTCGATTTCTATTCCTGGAATTCCAAATAACAAGGTTAGTGCATCAGCTGCGGGTCTTAAGAGAAGACAAGGCAGCAAGTATATCATGAACCCGGGAACGGGAAGAACAGTTACAATTGTCGCATCTGGTACGTTGCCTGACGGACAACGTGTTTCTTCAAAATCTGAGTTCAGAATCAAAGATATTCCAAGACCTTCTGGATCTATTAGAGGAGAAACCGGAAGTGCCAAGATGCCTAGAAGAAATCTTGAAATTGCTACAATTGGTGCATTACTTGAAGACTTCGATTTTGACTTGAATCTTGCAATTAGCGGATTTAAATTTAAAGTTCCAGGTCAACCCACGGTAAGTGTAAAAGGCAACAAACTGGATAAAAGAGCTAAATCGGCCTTAAGAAGAGCTAAAAGAGGTGATGCTCTTCAGATATTTGATATTCAAGCGTATATCACGAATAACAAAAGCTATAAACTGAAGAAAGTATCTCCGGTAATTATAGAGATTACGAACTAAGAATAGTTTAAATTATAATTTTATGAATTGGAAGAATGTTTTAATTGCTGGAGCTGTAGCGCTACTACCAATATCCATGATGGCACAGGCTAATATTTTAAATGCCAAGTTGCCTGATGAGATTGGGAAAAAGACAGAAGCGCAAATAGCGGCGGATAATGATTCTCCGCTGCCATACGGCTACGTGGATGACAGGGATATCCTTTGGTCTAAAACCGTATGGGAGATAATTGATCTTGATGAAAGAGTGAATTTCCCCCTGTACTATCCGCTTGATACCATAGATATTGGTGCGGACAGAAGGTCGTTATATGATGTTTTTATGAAAAACATTAAAAACGGTAAGCTTACTGACGTATATGTGGATTCCTATTTCACTGAAAAAAGAAATTTCAGTGATCTGGAAGCTACTTTGAAAAAAGTAGATACCACGGATCTCGGATATGAGCAAATCAATGCCGGTGAGCAACTTTCACCTGAATATGTTAACCAGAGGGAACTTACTGCTGCGGATATTGAAGAATATCGTATCAAAGGGATATGGTATTTTGATAAGCGCGGGGGCGAATTAAAGTATCGACTACTGGGGATTGCTCCGGTAGCTCCCGATGTAAACTTTGTAGATGATGAATCTATGGATCCCAATGAGAATAAGGTTGAACTTTTTTGGGTTTGGTATCCTAGTGCCAGAGAGATATTACATGATTCTAAGGTTTTTAACCAACAAAACTCAGCGCAGCCAATATCCTTTGATATGTTATTGAATGCCAGACGTTTTAATGGCCTTATCTATAGAGAGGACAATGTTCAGGGTGATCGTATAATTAATGATTACATAGCAGACAATGCACTATTCCAGTTGCTTGAAGCAGATCGTATTAAGGAAACAATACGAGACAGGGAACAGGACATGTGGGCATATTAGAAGCAAGCGTTAAATTCCAATTCAGATATAAATTAAAAAACGCTGCACCATTTGGTGCAGCGTTTTTTAATTTTACACTATGGTAGATTACTTAATAGTAGGTCTTGGACTGGCCGGGATCGCATTTTGTGAAAGGCTTGAAGAGCATGGTAAAACCTTCATAGTGATCAATGATGACTCTCAAACATCATCGAATATAGCAGGAGGCTTGTATAATCCGGTAATTTTAAAAAGATTTAGCCTTGCCTGGAAAGCACATGAACAACTGGGTCTGGCTCAGAACTTTTATAAAAGCTTAGAGGATAAACTAGGCGTACGCCTGGATCATAAAGTGCCGGTTTTAAGAATATTTGCATCTGTACAGGAACAAAACCTTTGGTTTGAGGCGGCTGATAAGCAAAAATTACAGCCATACCTTTCTACAAAATTGCTCCTTAATAATAATCCTTGCCTAAATGCCCAATTCGGCTTTGGGGAGGTCTTACATACGGGAAGAGTAGATACCCAGAAGTTGGTGAAATCATATTCCGGATATTTATCCAAAAAAAAATTATTATATGAGGAAACTTTCAACTTTGACGATTTAAAAATAGGAACGAACGGTGTTTCCTATAGAACTATTAATGCCAAAAGAATTGTTTTTGCCACAGGATTTGGTCTAAAAAGGAATAAGTATTTTAATTACTTGCCACTCAACGGAACAAAAGGAGAACTCCTAACTATAAAGGCCCCGCTTCTTAAGGAAGAGAGGGTAATTAAATCTTCAGTTTTTATTATTCCTGTGGGGAATGATCTTTACAGAATAGGAGCTACCTACAAATGGAAGGATAAAAACAATGAGCCTACTTCAGAGGCCAGATTAGAACTCCTTACAAAGCTAGAGACCTTTTTAAACTGTGATTATAAAATAGTGAGCCATGTTGCCGGAATAAGGCCCACAGTGGCCGATAGGAGGCCTTTGGTGGGCAAACACCCTGTTCTCGATCATATTTACTTATTAAATGGTTTTGGATCAAGAGGTGTCATGATTGCCCCTTATGCTTCAAAGCAGTTATATGAATATATAGAGAGTGGTGGGTCTATAGATCCCGAAATGGATATCTCAAGATACGAAAAAGCTTATATTAATGCTTAATGAATACGTACAGTTTTTGGGTCGTAATTTATAAAGATGTTGATCCATATATTTCGGGAAAGCCTGATAATAACAGGTAAAAAGGCCACCATTGTAACCACTATTGCAAAAAATGTATTTAGTAAACTCGTGCCAATTATTAAAAAAGCAATGCCAAAGGCCGCTACTGCAAATACTATTCCAACGGCATAACTTACGTACATAGCCCCGTAGAAAAAGGAAGGCTCAATTTTATACTTGGTATTGCAGTGCGTGCAACGTGCGTGCATTTTAAAAAGAGAGCCCAGATGATAGGGATTATTATCTGTATACATACTTTCCTGGTGGCATCTTGGACAACTTCCTGTTAAAATACTGTAGAGTTTGTTTCCTTTTTTTAACATTTGCAAAAGTTTAGGCAAAACTACGATTTTGCAAAGTTTCTAATTGTAACACCAATCACAAAAATGCTAAATATTCATAATCTTTCTGTTTCTTTTGGAGGAGAATACCTGTTTAAAGAAATCGCGTTTAGATTAAATGCGGGGGACAGGGTTGGGCTTATTGGTAAAAATGGCGCAGGGAAATCGACCTTGCTTAAATTGCTTTCTAAGGAAATGAGTCCTGATTCCGGGACATTGGCTACAGAAAAAGATATAAAAATAGGCTGCCTTAAGCAGGATCTTGATTTTGAATATGGAAGATCTGTACTTGATGAAGCTTATGAGGCTTTTGTAGAAATAAAAGTGTTAGAACAGAAGTTGGAGCATATAAATTTACAATTGGCAGAAAGGACCGATTACGAGAGTGACTTATACAATCAATTAATAATAGACTTAAATGATTTAACTCATCAATATGAAGTTCATGGGGGATACAATTATCAGGGACAGACGGAAAGAATACTTTTAGGTCTTGGTTTTAAAAGGGAAGATTTTGATAAAAGTACAGATACATTCTCCGGTGGCTGGCGGATGCGGATAGAATTGGCTAAACTTCTCTTACAGAATAATGATGTTCTCTTATTAGATGAGCCTACGAACCATTTGGATATTGATTCTATACTTTGGCTGGAGCAATTTCTGCTAAATTATCCCGGTGCACTGGTCATAGTTTCTCATGATAGAATGTTTTTGGACAATGTTACAAATAGAACAATAGAAATATCTCTTGGAAGAATTTATGATTACAACAAACCATATTCTAAATATTTAGAGCTAAGAGGAGAAATAAAAGCACAACAACTAAGTGCCCAAAAAAACCAGGAAAGAGAAATTCAACAAACAGAGCGTTTAATAGACAAATTCCGGGCCAAGGCCTCAAAAGCTACTATGGCTCAATCACTTATTAAGAAACTGGATCGAATGGAACGCATTGAGGTTGATGAGGATGACCTTAGTGCGATGAAATTGCGGTTTCCAATTTCAGTAACTCCCGGAAAAGTGATATTTGAAATGGAGGACCTTTCCAAAAGTTATGGTAATAAGGAAGTTTTAAACGGAGTAGACATAATTTTAGAAAGGGATAGTAAAACGGCTTTTGTAGGCCAGAATGGACAAGGTAAAACAACCTTGGCCAAGATTCTTGTCGGGGAATTGGAGCATCAGGGAAGACTAAAATCCGGCCATAACGTTGAGATAGGTTATTTCGCCCAAAATCAAATGGAATATCTGGATGGCAATAAAACCATTCTTGACACTATGATCGATGCTGCCAATGAGAAGAATAGGAGTAAAGTAAGGGATATATTAGGGTCATTTCTCTTTAGTGGTGACGATGTAGATAAATATGTCAAAGTTTTATCCGGCGGGGAAAGGAACAGATTGGCTTTGGCTAAAATGTTGCTTCAACCCTTTAATGTTCTTGTTATGGATGAGCCAACAAATCATCTCGATATCAAATCTAAACATGTTTTAAAAGAGGCATTAAAACAGTTCGAAGGTACCTTAATTGTAGTTTCACACGACCGGGATTTTTTGCAGGGACTTACCAATAAGGTGTATGAGTTTAAGGAAAAAAGAATAAAAGAGTACTTAGGAGACATCAATTATTTTCTTGATCAGCGGAAAGTTGAAAATTTTCGGGAAATTGAAAAGAAACAAAAAGATCAGAAAAAGAAAGAAAAACGCACTAACAAACCTTCAGATTATGAAGGTCAGAAACGATTAAAGTCGCTAAAGAATAAGTTAAGTACTCTTGAAAGTAACATAGCCGGTTTAGAGAAGGAGATCGCTAAAATAGATCACGACCTGCTTATGGATTACGATACTACAATTGCCATTCCAGATTTTTTCGACACTTATCAGACTAAAAAAAAGGAGCTGGAGGAGTTAATGATAAAGTGGGAAAATACCACTTTAGAGCTTGAAAACAGTGAGACGAGGAAATAAAATGTAGGGATAAATTTTTTTCACAACAGAAAAGAGGGCTTTCACAACAAAAACGCGCACTTCATCGATTATATAGGTTGTTTATCTATATAAATTAGTATTTTTGTAAGGTAATTCTTTAGTAAAATAATGTTTTTATCTAATTTAAAGATACAACAATTCCTTAAATTCCCATTTAATGAAAAAGCTTCTCATCGTTCTGGTTCTTTTAATAACGGCAAATCAGGTGATTAATGCAAAGGTCAGTAAAGCTGAAAAAATGGCTTTAATAGATCTTTATGAAAGCACCAATGGAACTTCCTGGTTAAAACAATGGGTTCTAGATCAGCCGGTATCAGAATGGTATGGGGTTAAGGTTGAAGGAAATCATGTGGTGGAGATAAATTTATTTCGCAATAATCTTTCAGGTATAATTCCTGAGAGCGTTGGCAACTTGAATCACTTGCGAATTCTTAATCTGGCATTTAACACTCTGAGCGGAGAGTTACCAAATAGTATTACACAGTTACAAAGCCTGGAGGTTCTAAAAATAGAGATGAACAGGCTTAAAGGGAATCTTCCAGAGGAGATAGGAAATATGGAAAGTTTATTGGAGCTTACCGCTTTTAATAATTTTTTCTCTGGTGCTATTCCAAATAGTATAGGGAATATAGTTAACCTGCGGGTACTTAACCTTTCCAGTAATAATTTTGTTGGCCATATACCAGATTCAATAGGAAATCTTACAAGACTTGAAAGTCTGGGACTTTTTGAGAATACTTTGGATGGTGATATTCCACGAAACTTAGGACAACTGGTTTTACTTAAGGAACTTGTACTTGCAAATAATCAATTAGGTGGGGAGATTCCCGCAGAATTTGGTCAGTTAGCTAGTCTCAAGGTCTTGCAAATTCAGAACAACAAATTTAATTCATATAAAAACCTTGAACTTATGGATACCAGGGAGTTTCTGGTTTTTGATTACGATAAAGGTGATGTAAAATTAGATTTCAAGGATGTCAATTTTTCTAAAACGCGCATGGCGGACACGAAATTTGAGGATGACAATGAACATTAATAGTTAAATTGCACTTTAGTTAGTTTGGCCAAAGGGATGCATTAAGCATCCCTTTTTGTTTTAAGTTAAGTCAAAAAAATTAAACACAAATTATGAATTATTTAACATTAGTTGCATATGCAACTAATAGGTTTTAGCGTTATATTTGCAAGATGAATAACACAGACATTTTAGTAGATTTTGAAAAATCTTTAGGGCGTTGGATCGGTAGCACTACTAAGATGCTTGATAATTATTTACACGAAGCTTTTCAAAGAGAAGGACTTGATCTTAGCAAGGAGCAAATGGTAGTTCTTAAAAAATTACATGAAAATGATGGCCTTATTCAAAATGAATTGGCCTATCTAACGTTAAGGGATAAATCATCCCTGGCGAGATTACTGGCCAAAATGGAACGTAAAAGCTATATAACCAGAGAACAGGATGATTTCGATAAACGGGTAAACCGGGTTTTTCTTACCGAAACAGGTAGAATCACATTTAGACGAACCAGGCCCATAATAGTTGAACTAAAAGAAATCATGGAAAAAAATATTAAAGAAGAAGAGATATATCAACTTATAAACACCCTGGAGCGAATTCAACATAATATAAGCTCTGCAGAGGCTCAAATTTAACTGCAAAAGAATGAGAAAATTAATTTTATCAATATTAGGAATCTTAATAATAATAGCCTCATTTTTTTTGGCTAAGCAAATTATTGACAGTAAGTCCAGACCAAAGGTGAAAGTAGAAAAAGTTGTAAAAACTGTTTTTACAGAAACTGTTGCCAATGGGACGGTTGCTATTATTGTCCCGGCGAATGGTAATTTAAGGGCAAAAAGGAGGGTTGAACTCTATGCGGAAGTTCAAGGAGTTTTTCAAAGAGGAAATAAACTGTTTAAAGCAGGACAACCTTATAGTCAGGGTGAAACTATTATCAAAATTGATGCATCCGAATATTATGCCAGTGTGCAGTCTTCCAAAAGTAATTTATACAATTTGATTACATCTATTATGCCCGATCTTCGCCTGGATTACCCTGAAGTATTTCCTAAGTGGCAAGCTTACTTGAGTGGATTTGACCTGGACAGAACTACACCACCTCTTCCGGAAATGACAACCGAAAAAGAAAAATTCTTTATTTCCGGACGCGGAATTCTTACTAATTATTACAGTGTTAAAAACCAGGAACAGCGTCTTAAAAAATATCGCATTTCGGCTCCGTTTTCTGGTATACTTACTGAAGCTCTTGTTACTGAAGGCTCGCTGGTGAGATCAGGACAGAAACTTGGAGAATTTATAAATACGGATATTTATGAATTGGAGGTTTCTATTAGTAAAACCTACAGTGACCTTTTAAAAATTGGCGAAGAGGTGGAATTGGTAAATTTGGATCAAAATAAAACTTATAAAGGAGTAGTTGCCCGTATTAATGGAAGTGTTGATCAAGCTACCCAAACCATAAAGGCCTTCATTGATGTAAGAAATAAGGATCTTAAAGAAGGCATGTATCTGGAGGCCAATTTAAATGCTAAACAAGAATTTGATGCCATTGAAATAGATAGAAGTCTTCTGTTAGAGAATGATCAAATTTTTGTGGTTAGAGATTCAATTCTTGATCTTATTGATGTTAAACCAGTTTATTTTTCGAACAAGAAAGTGGTGTTGAAAGAAGTTCCGGAAGGGACAACCATAGTTACAAGACCGGTGGTAGGAGCTTATGCGGGAATGTTGGTAAAAAAATATAAAGGAGAAACTGCCAAAAACCTAAACCAATGAGAAGAATAATTGAGTATTTTATAAAATATCATGTGGCGGTGAACGTCATTATTCTTGCCATTTTTGTATTTGGAATTGTAGGGGCATTATCTTTAAAGTCTTCATTTTTTCCACTGGCGGATTCAAAAAACATTCTCATTACTATTGCATATCCCGGCGCTTCCCCTCTGGAAGTTGAAGAAGGAATTGTATTAAAAATTGAAGATAATCTAAAAGGTCTGGAAGGAGTAGAGCGAGTTACTTCCACTTCCACAGAAAATAGCGGTAGGATAAATGTGGAAATTGAAAAGGGAAGGAATGTTGATTTCATGCTTTTGCAGGTAAAGAATGCTGTAGATAGGGTGCCCTCTTTTCCTACAGGAATGGAACCATTAGTAGTTTCGAAATTAGAACCGGTTAGACCAACCATTAGTTTTGCAATTAGTGGAAAAAATATTCCTCTTGCGACTTTAAAACAAATTGCCCGTCAGATTGAAAACGACATTAGAGCGATTGATGGGATCTCTCAAATAAGTATTTCGGGCTACCCGAAGGAAGAAATTGAAATAGCGGTAAACGAGAATAATTTACTTGCTTATGAAATGTCTTTTTCAGATGTTGCACAAGCAGTATCAAATGCTAATATTCTGGTTACCGGGGGAAATATTAAAACTAATGCCGAAGAATATTTGATTAGGGCCAATAATAGGTCTTATTATGGCGATGAACTTTCAAATTTGATAATTAGAGCCGATGCGGCCGGTCAGACGGTGCGCTTAAAAGATGTGGCAATTGTTAGAGACCGGTTTTCAGAAACACCCAATGCTGCTTACTTTAATGGAGATTTATCTGTAACCACCACTATAACAAGTACTAATACTGAAGATCTTATTTCATCTGCTGAAAAAGTAAAAATATATATTGAAGAGTTTAATCAGAAATATAATAATGTACAGTTAAATGTTGTTCGTGACCTTTCTGTAACACTCAATCAACGGACCGAATTACTTACCAAAAATGCCATTATGGGGATGATTTTGGTTTTGTTATTTCTTTCTGTTTTTCTAAATACACGTTTGGCTTTTTGGGTAGCCTTTGGCCTACCCGTTGCTTTTTTAGCCATGTTTATTTTCGCCGGGTTCTTTGACGTAACTATTAATATCCTCTCTTTATTTGGAATGATTATAGTAATTGGAATCCTGGTTGATGACGGTATTGTAATTGCTGAAAATATTTACCAGCATTATGAAAAGGGTAAATCGCCCATTCAGGCGGCACTTCAAGGTACCCTGGAGGTAATTCCGCCTATAGTTACAGCAATTGTAACTACAATTTTGGCCTTTTCTATTTTTCTTTTTCTGGACGGTCGAATTGGAGAATTTTTTGCAGAGGTCTCTGTTATTGTCATTATAACACTATTAGTTTCTTTAGTTGAAGCTTTAATAATTTTGCCCGCTCACCTTGCACATTCCAAGGCCTTGCAACGGCAGGATCCAAACCCTAAGACAGGGATAGCCAAAATTTTTGCAAGATTAAAAATTATTAATAAGTGGGGAGATGACGTAATGTCCTGGTTTAGGGACAAGGCCTATACTCCAACTCTTGCTTTTGCAATGCGTTATAAATTATTAACTTTTTCCTTTTTTGTATTTGCTTTAATAATCACATTCGGATCTATTGGAGGAGGTATAATTCGTATGACTTTTTTTCCAAATACTGCCAGTGACCAGGTTCGGGTAGAATTGCTTATGCCAAATGGAACTAATGAGCGTGTAACAGATTCAATAATTTCATTGATAGACGAAAAGGCCGAAATAGTCAATCAGGAACTTACGGAAGAATATCTTAAGGGTACGGGCAATACACTTTATAAAAATGTTATTAGAAATGTGGGCCCCGGTTCTTCCGCAGCTACCCTTTCTATTAACTTGTTACCGGGTGAAGAAAGACCCAATCAGATAACATCAGATGTGGTATCTAATCGATTACGGGAATTAATGGGACCAGTTATTGGTGTAGAAAGTTTAGTCTATGGTTCCGGAAGAAATTTTGGAGGAGACCCTGTATCAGTATCCTTATTGGGCAATAATATTCAGGAATTAAAAGGAGCGAAAGAGGAGCTAAAAACCGCAATGCTGAATAATCCTGCTCTAAAAGATATTTCCGATAATGACCCTGCAGGTATTAAAGAAATAAAAATAGAGCTCAGGGAAAACGCCTACATGCTAGGTCTGAACTTAAGAACTGTAATGAATCAGGTGAGAGCAGGATTTTTTGGAGCGCAGGCCCAGCGGTTTCAGAGAGGTCAGGATGAGATAAGAGTTTGGGTAAGATATAATCGTGAAAATAGATCTTCAATAACGGATTTGGATGAAATGCGAATCGTTACCGCAGATGGTAGTCGGATACCCTTTAAAGAAATAGCCAATTATAGCATAGAACGGGGAGATGTGGCCGTAAATCATTTAGATGGTCAGCGTGAAATACAATTATCATCAGATCTTAAAGACGCCAAAGTAGTTAGTGCCACAGATGTGATGACTGAGATACGTACAGAAATAATGCCTGAAATTCTGTCAAAATATCCAACAGTTACACCTTCATATGAAGGTCAAAACAGAGAAGCAGGCAAACTTATAGGTTCCCTGCAATTTGTGGGTCTGACCGTTTTGTTTCTGATGTATTTAACCATAGCTTTTACTTTCCGAAGTTTTAGCCAACCTTTAATGTTACTATTATTAGTTCCATTTAGTTTTACAGCTGTGGCTTGGGGACATTGGATTCATGATTTTCCGTTAAATATTCTATCCA
>CBDTVT010000024.1:0-23899 GCA_965364275.1 uncultured Eudoraea sp.
CCATGGGCTCCTTTTTGCCCGCCAAACATTTTTTATATTCTTTAAGTGAGATATCATGCAAAATTTTATCATCCTCTTTCACAAAGTTAAAAATATCATCCCCCTGCCTTTTACTTAATCGTAAAGGTGAATCATATGAAGCTTTCCCTAATATATCGATATCGTATTTTTCTTCGTTTGCCATTTGTTTAGTCGTTTATCGTATTACTTAAAACAAGCAGCAAAAGTACTACATCTGCTTAAAAACTAGCCACTGAATAGTTCCTAAACTTGAATAAATCTTAAATTTTGAATTAGGATATCGAATTTATGAGAATACCTTAATAAAAATCGCTATCATCAGTTTTAAACTGGGACTTCTCGTTTAGAATTGGATAGGAACTTTTATAGTTAAGAAGCTGGGAAATGTAGATTTTAGCTAGTACTAAAAACAGTATGGTAAACACCAAAATAAAAAAGTAACCAAAGTATTTAAAGAAAGGCTTTTCTGAGGCGGATAGAAATGGCCATAGCTGCCAAATTAATAAAAAGTACAATCCCAGTGCCAAAACGAAAACGACCCAATGTGGAACTTTCTTCGTTTTCCATGACCTACCGGTTCGATACATATCGAAAACTGCTTTATCGATTCGCTGAAAAAACAAAATAATTGTATTTTTAAAGGACGATTTCATAACAGCATGAGAGCCGTTTATGAAGATAAGAAGATATATGCAAAGAATATTTGTTTCACCCTTGTTTCACCCCTACCAAAAAAGAAAAGCTCCCAATTTCCTGGAAGCCTTGTCTTTGTTACCGTGGTCCCACCCCTCCTTCATTTCATTACGGACGGGCAGGCTGGGCTTCCCGCCTGCGTCGGGATAAACTTCTCGCCCAGGTTCGAAAACGACAAAACCTCAGCTTGCGCTGAGGTTTTTGTTACCACTTTGTGGTCCCACCTGGACTCGAACCAGGGACCACCTGATTATGAGTCAGGTGCTCTAACCAACTGAGCTATAGGACCGGTTAATATCAAATTTTGGACTGCAATATTACTACATATTTTATTAGGTTGCAAACAGAAAATCCCTCTTCTGCTACTTCATCTCCTGGCAAAGTTCCACCAAAACGCCATTACTGCTCTTTGGGTGTAAAAATGCCACCAGCTTATTGTCTGCCCCTTTTTTTGGGGTGTCATTTAACACTATAAACCCTTCGCCTTTAAGGCGCTCAATTTCTTTCACAATATCATCTACCTCAAAAGCAATATGATGTATCCCCTCTCCTTTCCTCTCAATATACTTAGCTATTGGGCTGTCTTCCCTGGTAGCTTCCAATAACTCTATCTTATTGGGACCTATCTTAAAAAACGAAGTTTTTACGCCTTCTGAGGCTACTTCCTCTACTTTGTATTGCTCGGTGCCAAATAACTTTTCAAACACCAGCTTAGACCCCTCAAGATCCTTAACAGCAATTCCTATATGCTCTATTTTATTCATTGATTACCAACTTGTTCCGGATTGTTTTTTAGTAACCTCTAAAGTACGTATTTTTGCCCTATGGAAACACAACGACAGAAAAAAATTGCCGGGGTCATTCAAAAGGATCTTGCCGAAATCTTACAGCGCGCAGCAACCGATGGCGGCCTGCATGGAACCCTGATTTCTGTCTCTAAAGTTTATGTAACTACAGACCTCTCTATAGCCAAGGTTTATGTGAGCATCTTCCCTACAAAAAAAGCAGATGAACTTTTGGAAGGGATCCGATCTAATCAGCCACTCATAAAGCACCAGCTGGCGCAGCTTACCAAACATCAGCTTAGGCGAATGCCTGAATTGTCTTTCTTTCTGGATGATTCACTGGACTATATAGAGAACATTGATAAATCTCTGAAAGGAGATGAAAACCCCATTGCAAATCCGGATCTGCTGCCAAGAAGAAAAAAAACCTAAACTTGAATTTCCCCTTCTATATAGCAAAAAGATACATTCGCTCAAAGAGCAGCCAGAATGCGGTTAACATTATAAATTTTATAACCTTCCTGGTTATTGTCATAGGGTCCGCGGCTCTTTTTATCGTATTATCGGGCTTTTCCGGACTTAAAACGTTTAGCATTTCCTTTAGCAACATCTTTGATCCCGACTTAAAAGCGACCGCCCAAAGTGGGAAATTTTTTACCCTTGGCCCTGAAGAAGAACAAAAACTTTTGAAGATAGCCGGGGTGGTTTCCTATTCAAAGGAATTGGAAGAGCAGGTATATCTCACCCACAAACAAAAAAGTTGTGTGGCTTATATAAAAGGTGTGGATACAGCCTATAGGGTAGCTACACAAGTGGATAGCGCTATCTACTGGGGGAATTGGACCCTAAAGAACCAACAGACAGTGGTGGGCCTGGGTATTGCCAGCTTGCTTGGCCTTACCATAAACGATTACCAGGACCCATTGAGGATACTGGCGCCTAAACCGGGAAAAGGATCGCTAACCCAACAGGATTTTGGTGCAAAACCCTATAACGACATGCCCGTGGTGGTAAGCGGTGTTTATGCCATTGAAGAAAACCTGGATAAAAAATACGTCTTTACAGAACTCGCCCTGGCCCAGGTAATCCTGGAAAAAGACAATACCCAGATCTCCGGTATTAATTTTGGTCTGGACCCTCTGGCAGATGTTACCGATGTCCGTAACCAAATCACAGCTGTACTTGGCGACAAAATAATCCTAAGAAACAGGCGGCAGCTCAACAATGCACTGTATCGGATGCTGAATACCGAAAACCTGGCCACCTATTTGATATTTACGCTGGTTTTAATCATTGCCTTATTTAATGTAGTGGGTGCAATTATCATGATGATTCTGGATAAGCAGCAGAATTCCAAAACCCTCTACAATCTTGGAGCTACGATCAGAGAGTTACGCCGTATCTATTTTGTTCAGGGAATACTGGTAACCAGCTTTGGTGGAATTATAGGCTTGTTACTGGCGTCCTTTCTTATTTGGTCGCAGTTGGCTTTTGGTTGGTTAAAAATAACGCCCTCTTTGGCTTATCCTGTGGAATACAAAATAATGAATGTGTTGATTGTTCTGGCAACTATTGTGGTATTGGGCATTATTGCTTCGAAAATTGCCAGCAGCAGGGTTACCAAAAAACTACTTGCCTGATTATACAAACTGATAGTTCCCAAATTTCTCCTGCACTTCATCAAAGACAGCAAAAACATCAGGCGCCTCATCACTGGTGACCATTTTCATCCGGTATTCCTTAAAGTCGGGTATTCCCTTAAAATAATTGGTATAATGCCTGCGGGTTTCAAAAACACCCAGCTTCTCCCCTTTCCAGTCAATTGCCATCTGCAAATGTCTTCGGGCAGCCTGTACCCGTTCTTCCATAGTAGGAGGTGCAAGATGTGATCCTGTTTTCAGGTAGTGTTTTACTTCCTTAAAGAACCAGGGATAGCCAATACTTGCACGGCCAATCATAGCCCCATCCAGTCCGTATTCATCACGCATAATCCTGGCTGCTTCCGGCGTATCCACATCCCCGTTACCAAAGACGGGAATATACATTCTTGGATTGTTTTTTACCTCAGCAATAGGCTTCCAGTCTGCACTGCCTTTATACATCTGTGCCCGGGTTCTCCCGTGAATAGAAATAGCCTTGCAGCCTACATCCTGAAGCCGTTCTGCCACTTCAATAATTTTTATGGAATTGTGGTCCCAACCCAATCTGGTTTTAACGGTAATAGGTAATTGGGAATGCTTAACCATAGCCTCGGTAAGAGAGACCATTAAATCAATATCTTTTAAAATGCCCGCACCCGCACCTTTACTTACTACTTTTTTTACCGGACAGCCAAAGTTTATGTCGATGATATCTGGTTTGGATTTCTCCACAATCTCTACCGAACGCAACATGGAATCCAGGTTGGCTCCAAAAATTTGAATCCCCACAGGTCGCTCTTTTTCATAAATATCGAGCTTCATAACACTTTTAGCTGCATCGCGTATAAGGCCTTCCGAAGATATAAACTCGGTATACACCAAATCTGCCCCCTGCTCCTTGCATAGTGCGCGAAAAGGAGGGTCACTCACATCCTCCATGGGAGCGAGTAATAAGGGAAAATCCGGCAGAACTATGTCACCAATTTTGGGCATCTGGTATCATTTAACGCGACAAAATTAGAAATAAAGAAGAAACTATCGGGTATTTATTCGTTATCAAGTCGTTGTAACTCACTTTTCTTTATGTTGCGTTCCGTTTTACTAAGGCGATAATTTCCCAGATTATAGGTAAAGCCCAGGCGTACAAATTGTTTTTCCGGGGCCTCGTATAAGGAAATATCCTGGTTGGCATAGCGGGTTGTGAAGTTGTAATTGGCCCTGCGTAAAAGGTCTTCCGCAATAAGTGAAATCACGGCCCTGTTGTCCCATAAAGATTTACGCAATCCAATGTTCAGAGTAATGGTTTCGTCCACTTTATAAGCACCATACAGAAACGGGCTTACATAAGTTAAAGAGAGATCCCCTGTAAAACTCCCGTCTTTAGATAAGGTAAATGAATTATTCAGATACCCGTAATAACCGGTCACCTTGTTAGTATAAGTTTCAATAGCACTTTCTTCAGCCAAAAAGGTCTCATCTTCATAAAAAAGAGAGTTATAAAAATACATAGACCAAAATGGGGTAATAGCAGTAGAAATTGTGAAATCCAATCCATATGAGGTGCTCTCCTGCACATTCTGCCTGGTCTCTCTCAAGGTCTGATTTTGATTGTCCTGGAAAGTTAAGGTGCTAATATCTCTTCCATTGTCTCTGTAATAAATGCCTATGAAATAAGTGTCTTTAATCGTATAATTTAAGTTAAAATTATGGCTGAAATTGGGAACCAGGTTCGGGTTCCCTTGGATGTAACTATTTTCGTTAAGAAAATACCGGAATGGGTTCAGGTCAGAGTAGTTAGGTCGGGTAAGTTTCCTGCTATAATCGAATGTAAGGCTGTTATCTTCCCCAAGTTTCCGGGAAATGTAGAAGGACGGAAATAGTTCAAAGTAGTTCTGCGTGTTGATCTGTAGCGCGGTTTCCGAATTCGATTCTATGTTGGTTTGTTCCGCCCTCAGGCCAAGCTTAAGAGACCATTTGTCCCAATCCTGGGAAAGACTGGCATAGCCGGCAAATACGCCTTCCCGGTATTTAAAATTATCGGAAAGGGCAATATCAAAGGGGGGTTGCGTATTATTTACATCAAAATAATCAATCCCGCTTTTAGAATTAATCCATGAGCCTTTTAGGCCGCTCTCAAAAATACCGAATTTTATGGGTGTTATAAAATCTACTTGTGCTGTAAAAATATTAATATCCTGAAGGGCATTAGTAGCAAAAGTAAAATTCCTGATAAAGGCCCCGGAGGCATCAAAATAATCACTAGAACCATCTTGCAGGCGAGATAATTCATAATATGTATAGTGCGCATTCGCCTTTAATGTGGCACCCTCTTTCTTTAGGCGACGTTCATAATTGAGATCAAAGGACAGGTTCACAAGGTCATCTGTAATTGTACTATTGTTTAGTAGCGTGGAATCGAGCACTCCTGAGCCATTAAGCATTTCGGTAGCCAGCTCATTATTCAATCTTTTATTTGGGGAAAAACTTAAGTTGGAAGTAAAATTTAGCAGATCGCGCTGGGTAGGCTTATAATCAAAGATCAAATTGGCTTGCTGGCTCTGCGAACGGGTAATTTGCTCTAATTCAGTATTCCAACGTGCAAAAACATCATTTTGGTCATTAATAAAGTTAATTCTATTGTTTATCCTTTTAAACTCTTTTCTTGGATTGATCACATAATTAGCAAAAATACCGATTTTGTCATTTTTGTAATAATGACTTGTTCCCAAGCTGTATTTAGCAAAAACAGCCTGTGTATATAGACCCCTTATGTTACCTTTATAGCCTGGAACTATATTCTCCTTAGTACGGATATTAAGAATGGATCCATCTGCAGCTTCAAAACTGGCCGGAGGATTTGGAATGATCTCTACAGAGGAAATCATATCTCCGGAAAGTCCCTTTAAAAAATCCTGGATTTCGATTTGGGATAATTGTATTTTACGATCATTGAGATAAACTGTGGCTTGTTGCCCTCGTATTTCTAAATTGTCCTGTACGAGTATGACCCCCGGGGCATTACGGAGAATATCCCAGGAGCTTCCTTCAGTAATCACTGTGTTTTCGACATTAAAAATAATCCGGTCCGCCTTTCGCTCTATAGTAGGTTTCTGACCTGTTACGACCACCTCGTTAAGCCATTCGCTATCAGGCTCTAAAACAAGAGCACCAATTTGTATGTTTCTTTTTATTTCCAATGCAACCAGGGTAGATTTATACCCGAAGTATTTTGCCTGCAAATAGTATACGTCTTCTGGGATATTTTTTAGGATAAAGCGCCCCGATTCATCAGCCGAAATTCCATTTACCTGGGTATTATCCAATGCTTTCAGAAGTATCACGTTTGCAAATGGAATTGGTTTCCCGTCCTCATCTTTTACAGACCCGGCTACCTCAAAAGTCTGGCTGGCCATGGCTAAGGGTAATATTCCTAAGAAGAATAGTACGGGGAATCTCACAGTCTGGTAGGTTTAGTCGGTAAAGCTATAAAATAATTTACTTTGTTTACCAAAAAAGGGAAGCTATTGCGTCTAACTGTATTTTTGACTTGCCCTGGACCATTCTACGGAATTCTTTACTCCTTTTACGAGATAAGGGCTAGTTGCCCAACCATCGGGGCCCTTTAATTGGTACGATTATGCGCAAATCAGAATGTGATTGGCGCTTTAAGGATTTGGTCATTACGACTTACCAGTACCGAGGTTGTGTCGCCAGGCTCAAAAGAGGACAGGGCGCGCATATAGCTCATCATATCTACAACGCTACTATCTCCAAGTTGAACAACAATATCTCCTTTCTGTAAACCTGCTTTTTGTGCCGGTTTATCTTCACTTATACCATCAATACGCATGCCTTTCCCATCAAACAAATAATCGGGTATTACACCAAGCGCTACTTTAAATCTAGGCACTTCTTCACTCTCATTTTTGGTTTTTCTGAAAGCCAGTTTTTTATCATCATCCAATTCCTGAACAAGGCTGAACAAATACGAACTAATCAGTCGCATCCCATCATAATTCAATTTCTCTGCATCATCTGAAGGCTTATGATAATCTTCATGCTGCCCTGTAAAAAAATGTAAGACCGGAATATCCTGCAGATAGAATGAGGTATGGTCAGACGGACCTACGCCCGATTCTTTTAACACCAATTTAAACCCGGGATTAGAGGAATTCAATACTTGCGGCCAGATTGGAGAAGTTCCAGTGCCACTAACTGAAAGCGTTTTATCCTCCCTTAGCCTGCCCACCATGTCCAGGTTAAGCATAAAAGAAACCCCTCCCAGATCAAGAGTAGGGTTTTTTGTAAAAAAATTAGAGCCTAATAGTCCCATTTCCTCACCAGAAAAGGTAATAAAAAGATAGTTTGTAGAAAGTTTCGTGCCTTTGATCTTATTTGCCAAATCCAGGAGTACTGCCACTCCGCTGGCGTTATCATCCGCACCATTATGCACCTCTGGTTCTCCTCTATACAACGAGCCTTCTCCTCCATATCCCAAATGGTCATAATGAGCGCCAATAACTACGGTATTTGAAGATTTATTATCTATAAAACCAATAACATTAGTGCCGGTTATTGTGCTGTCACCGGCATTTTGAAAACGTATTTGCTGATGCGGGTCTTTCTTGGGTTTAAATGTAAAGGTCTGGTAATAGGTTCCTGCATTACCTTTGGGCTTCAGCCCCATTGTAACCATCTGTCCCATTATATATTCTGCAGCCTTGAGTTCCTCTTCAGTTCCGGTTTCCCTGCCTTTAAATTCATCACTTGCAAGGACCTGAACCTTTTCTTCCATGGAGGCTGGTTTGGGTGGTTCGGTTTTACATCCGAAGGCAAGTATAAAAAATACACCGAGAGTTATTTTTTTCATCCGTTTTGCTCCTAAATTTGTTCAAAATTAAGCATCCTATGAAAACTTTGGTGTCCTTCTTTATTTTATTGGCTTTTTTTGGTTGTAAAAGCGAATCCAAAAAAGTACTTCCCGAAAAAGAAAAACCCGTCTCTGTCATGGCAGGGTCCGACACCTTAATTTATCAGGAAGAAAAGCACTTTAAGTCTATTCGCCAGGTCACTTTTGGCGGGGACAATGCTGAAGCATATTGGAGTTTTGACGATAGCAAACTTGTTTTTCAATCTAATAATTCTGCATGGGGAATGCAGTGCGACCAGATGTTTCTTATGAACATTGAGGAGACTTTCAAGGATAGCCAACCCCCCATGATAAGTACAGGAATGGGGCGTACCACATGTGCCTATTTTCTTCCCGATAACGAGCATATAGTATATGCTTCCACACATTTAGTCAACAAAGAATGCCCTGAAGTTCCCTTGCGCAAAAACGGCAAATACGTTTGGCCGGTATATGATTCCTTTGACATATTTGTGGCTGATCTAAAAGGCAATATTATTACTCAACTTACCAACGAACCCGGCTATGATGCGGAAGCTACTGTTTCTCCCCAGGGAGATAAGATAGTGTTTACTTCTACCAGAAGTGGGGATCTTGAGTTGTATACCATGAATTTAGATGGTACAGACGTTTTACAAATAACAGATGAGTTGGGTTATGACGGAGGTGCCTTTTTCTCTCCAGACGGCACAAAAATCATTTTCCGGGCTTCAAGGCCAAAAACAGATGAAGCAATAGCCGAATATAAAGAATTACTTGCTCAGGGATTGGTGCAGCCAACAGAAATGGAACTTTTTATATGTAATGCCGACAGCAGTGATTTAAAGCAATTAACATTTCTTGGTAATGCCAACTGGAGTCCCTTCTTTCATCCATCAGGGGAAAAGATTCTGTTTTCAAGTAATTTTGAGGCCGAAAAAGGCTTTCCTTTTAATCTTTATCTTATAGATATAGATGGGAAGAATCTGGAACGGGTTACACATGGAAAAACTTTTGATGCGTTCCCGGTATTTTCCAATAATGGCAAATACCTGGCTTTTTCAAGTAACCGCAATAATGGCGGAACCCGCGATACCAATTTGTTTATTGCCGAGTGGCAGGATTAAGAAATAGAAAACTGTATCTTTGCAGACAATTTGAAATAGCCAGAGTAAGAAAATGAAGCACATTCGTAATTTCTGTATTATAGCCCATATAGACCATGGCAAGAGTACTTTGGCAGACAGGCTATTAGATTTTACAGGTTCTGTAACGGAACGTGAAAAAAAAGAACAGCTTCTGGATAATATGGATCTGGAACGTGAGCGTGGAATTACAATTAAGAGTCATGCTGTTCAAATGGAATACGAACATGAAGGCGAGGCTTATATTCTTAATTTAATAGACACTCCCGGTCATGTGGATTTCTCCTATGAAGTGTCTCGCTCAATAGCGGCATGTGAAGGGGCTCTTTTAGTGGTTGATGCAGCACAGAGCATACAGGCACAAACCATTTCTAACCTTTATCTGGCTCTGGAAAATGATCTCGAAATCATTCCGGTTTTAAATAAGGTGGATCTGCCTAGTGCCAGTCCGGAAGAAGTAACAGATGATATTGTAGAATTATTAGGATGTAAACCTGAAGAGGTAATCCCGGCCAGTGCCAAAACAGGCATTGGTATTGGAGATATTTTAACTGCAATTATTGATCGTATTCCCCCTCCAAAAGGGAATATAGATGAGCCCTTACAGGCCCTGGTTTTTGATTCCGTTTATAATTCATTCAGGGGTGTGGAAACCTATTTTAAGGTTATTAATGGTGTTATCAAAAAAGGTCAGAAAATTAAGTTTGTTGCTACAGGCAAGACGTATTTTGCTGACGAAGTAGGCACTCTGAAACTTACCCAGGAACCTAAGCCTTGTATTAAAGCGGGTGATGTAGGCTACGTGATTACCGGAATAAAGGATGCGAGGGAAGTAAAAGTTGGGGATACCATTACTGATGCAGTAAATCCAACCAAAAACCCCATTGCTGGTTTTGAAGATGTAAAACCAATGGTGTTTGCCGGAATTTACCCTGTAGATACAGAAGATTACGAAGAACTGCGTTCCTCCATGGAAAAGTTGCAGCTCAATGATGCTTCTTTAGTGTTTATTCCGGAAAGTAGTGCAGCTCTCGGCTTTGGTTTTCGATGTGGTTTCCTTGGAATGCTCCACATGGAGATCATCCAGGAGCGTTTAGAAAGGGAATTTGATATGACGGTCATCACTACGGTGCCAAATGTTAGTTATCATGCCTTTACCACAAAAAATCCGGATGTTCCATTAATTGTTAATAACCCGAGCGACCTTCCGGAGCCTTCTACCGTAGCAAGGGTTGAAGAGCCTTATATAAAAGCCACAATAATTACGAAGTCTGATTTTGTAGGAAATGTAATGTCTCTTTGTATTGATAAGAGAGGGCAGATTACCAATCAGACTTATCTGACTACGGAGCGGGTTGAATTAAATTT
Organism: uncultured Eudoraea sp.; assembly: GCA_965364275.1. GTDB lineage: Bacteria > Bacteroidota > Bacteroidia > Flavobacteriales > Flavobacteriaceae > Eudoraea. The sequence goes on from CBDTVT010000024.1 coordinate 10,541, forward strand.
TGACATGCCCCTTGCAGAGATCGTATTTGATTTTTACGACAGGCTTAAAACAGTTTCTAAAGGCTATGCCTCCTTTGATTATTCTCCTATTGGCATGCGGGTATCTAAACTGGTCCGTGTTGATATTTTGCTTAATGCGCAGCCCGTTGATGCATTGTCAGCTCTTATACATTTTGATAATGCCCACTATATAGGCAAAAGAATGTGTGAGAAATTAAAGGAATTAATTCCAAGGCAACAGTTTGATATTCCAATACAGGCTGCCATTGGTGCCAAAATCATTTCACGTGAGACCATTAAAGCGCTGCGAAAGGATGTAACCGCCAAATGTTATGGCGGAGACATTTCAAGGAAAAGAAAGCTATTGGAAAAACAAAAGAAAGGTAAAAAACGCATGCGCCAGGTGGGTAATGTTGAAATTCCGCAGCAGGCGTTTATGGCTGTTCTTAAATTAAACGATTAATATGCTTCAATTCACCAACAAAAATTGTAGGTGGATACAATAATTTTATCTTCTCCTGGTTATTAGGTAAACTTCAAATTCCCTCATTAATGACGACTTATATTGCCGAATTTAAGGCTGCCCATAAGACTATAAAGATTATGCAGCATTCTGTTTTCACCTGGAAACAGGAAGGTGGCGAAATTGACCCTGAACTACTCCAGGGAAAAATAAAAAGAGAGTCTTCTGTTCATTTTTACAACTTACTGGCTGCTAAAAAGGACAATGTTACTTTGGAAGACATTTCTGTAGAAATTACCAAAACTGCCCCATTTAATGGTTAATCCATATCTGGCATAATACATTAACTTATCGATAGCTACAGGTTCAAATAGGCTTTCTCGGCAAATATTTCTAAATTGAGTTCACTTTAGATTGTATTTGAATAATGAGAAAACTCTGGCAGTTTATACTTTTTTTCTTCTTAACATCAGTGCTTTTATCCCAGGAAAGTATGCTTACCACAGAGCAATGGGCCACTCTTGAAATTACATTTACAAGCCAATCAGACTATGAAAACCCTTATACAGATGTTGCGGTTTGGGCAGATTTTACAAACCAACATGACGATACCATTAAAAGGCCTGCTTTTTGGGACGGAGATAATATTTGGAAAATACGATTTACTTCTCCCGATACAATTAGTACCTGGAAATGGCTTTCATACGCATCTAATGAACAAGACAAAGGCCTTCATGGAGCAACAGGCTCTGTTAGCTCGAAGGCTTATAGCGGAAATAATAAATTATTAGCAAACGGATTGCTGAAAATGGCAGAAGGCAACCGCAATGTAATACAATATTCCGGTAAATCATTTTTAGTTGTGGCAGATACCCCGTGGGCAATTCCTTTTCGGGCTACGGTAGACCAGGTATCTACTTACGCCAGGGACAGGCAAAAAAAGGGGTTTAATTCTGCATTACTAATGAGCTTACAGCCAGATATGAATGCTGTTGGGCCCAACGAAAGGAATACCCTAAAGGGCTTCAAAAGAGCTTTTGAGGATTTGTCTGATGGGCATATCAATATATTGAATCCTTCTTATTTTCAAACATTAGATCAGATTACAGATGTACTAATTAAGCATGAGATTGTTCCTGTTTATCAGCCTGTATTTCACGGTTTTGGTTGGAAAGGCCTTAAAGTGCTTGGAAATACTATTAACCCTAAGGAATATGTGCGTTATTGCAATTATCTCCTTGCCCGCTACGGTAGCAAACCTGCCATTTGGCTTATTGGAGGAGACCATGACGGCAATGATCCAGGTGTAAAGGAAAGCGGAGAAATGTTTCAGGAATGGGACAGTTACAGCCAGCCTACCGGACTGCATTACAACCCATGTGATGATTATGTTGCTGAGTGGGCGGTAAATGACCCCAGCAAACATTGTATGCACTTTAATAAGACGCATCAGGATAAAGAATGGCTCGATTTTCAATGGGCACAAACAGGGCATGATGGCGCTCACCAATATCACAAAGTAGAGAAAATGTACGATAATCTTCCCACTAAAGGTGTGGCCAATGGTGAGCCTACCTATGAAGGAATGAATGATGGCAAAAACGGCCTGGGTTGGTGGCAGGGTGAGGAAGCCTGGATGCAATTAATGCACGGGGGAACAATGGGCATTGTTTATGGCGCTGCCAGTCTTTGGCAATGGAAAATAACGGGTGATGAGGAGGGCTGGACTGCCTGGTCTTCTCAACCTAAATCCTGGGAAGAAGCTTTATATATGGAAGGCTCCGTTTATGCAGGAATGATAGGTAAAATTTTATCTTCAATAGACATGACCAACATAGAAAAACGCTGGGATTTGGCGGGCGGAAAACCATTATTGGCTAAACCCGGATCTTTATATATTTCATATTTAAAAGAGGGCGGTGAAATTGAAATTAAATCCCTGCCCAAAAGAAAAGGTCTGCAATTTATTTGGACTAACCCTAAAAATGGTCAGGTCGTTAATTTTGGTGCTGCCAACCTAACCAAATTTCATGCTCCTGATAATAACCCGTGGGTTTTGATAATTAATTAGCTCGAAAAGATTGCTAACTATATGATTCAGTGTATTTTATCCAAATCAAACATTTTGCCTAAATAGACCAACTTATGGCCTTGTGAAATAGTATTAAAACTTTCGCTAAAAGAAGAAATGATATGGATGTTCCCATCCGGAGCTTTAATAAAAATAGGGATAATCTCATCATCTTCATTCGTTATCTCTATTAACTGTTCATAATGTTTGCCATTTTTAAGTTCAATTTCATGAACCGCCGGGTATCTCCTGATGGCTTCCATCAATTTTATGAAATCATCTGTATGGGAGAAGAGGCCTACCTTTGGATTATTTTTAGGATCGTTCATCTCATCTGCGCTTACCAACCTGAAAGACCCGTTTTCACCAAATTGATCCTTAAACCTTTCTATGACGTATTCATTGATTTCGGCACTGCCCGTAAGTGCCATTAAATACCCCATATCATTAAGTTCAATATTATCTGTAACGGTATCTGAGTAAACATTTGCCAGCATAGCCTCTATCCCAAGTTTTTTTGCCAGATTAATATGTGCATGGTTATTATCTATTAGCACTACATGCCTGTTATTTTGCTTGAGGTAGTTGGCAATAAGTCTTGACATTTTTGAAGCGCCTATTATAAGTATTCCTTCCGACTTTTTTAGAAATACGCCCACAATTTTGGCAAATTTTCGTGCTGTAGTGGCATTTAAAAGCACCGTCCCGAGCACGATCATAAAAACCAATGGCGTAATATACTCTGCTCCCGGTTCGCCCTTTTGAAGTAATTTTGAACCAAATAGAGAGGCTATGCCCGCGGCTACTATACCCCTGGGACCCACCCAACTTATAAAAAGTTTTTCATTAAATTTTAAACTGGAGCCTTTTGTACTTAGAAAAACCCCAATAGGCCGAATCACAAAAACAATCACAAGGAATATGATCGCAGAGTTCCAATTGTAAATCAACTCCATATCGCTGATGTTAATATTGGCCGCCAGCAAAATAAAGAGGATGGAAATAAGCAAAACACTCAATGATTCTTTAAAATAGAGAAGCTCCTTGATATTTGGAAGGTTCATATTCCCCATGACCATCCCCATGACCACGACCGCAAGAAGACCCGATTCGTGCGCCATAATATCTGATTCCACAAAAACCAGAAGTACAACGGATAAAGACACTACATTCAATAAGTAATGTGGTATATATTTCTTTCTGATTACAAATGCCAGGGCATGGGCAAAAGTGAAGCCAAAAGTAGATCCAAAAAGCAAAATCTTCCCAAAATCTATCAATGCAGTCTTTGTGTATTCCTGTCCTTCACCTACACTGATAAATTCAAATACCAGAACTGCTACCAGTGCGCCAATAGGATCAATTAAAATTCCCTCCCATTTTAAAATCGCTGAAATATCCTTTTTCAAAGGAATATTTCGAAGGATTGGAGTAATAACAGTAGGCCCTGTAACTATAATCAGAGCTGCAAATAAAAACGAAATCTTCCAGCTAAGGCCGAAAATAAAATGGGTTGCAAGGCCTCCTCCAAAGAAAGTAACCAATGTGCCAACGGTGATGAGTTTGGTGATCACAGGGCCTACATTTCTAATCTCTGAACGCTTAAGTGTTAAGCCTCCTTCAAACAAAATAATACTTATGGCAAGAGAAAGAAAATAGTAAAGCCCCTCCCCCGGAAAAAGCCCTTTTTCGCCATTCCAGACTGGTTCGATCAGCTTAGAACCATCCTCGGTATACAAAGTGGCAATAGGCCCTACAAGAAGACCAATTAAGATTAGGGGCAGGATGGCCGGCAGTTTTAAACGCCATGCAAACCACTGTGCAACGATCCCTAAAATTATTATCCCGGCAAGTTCTAGCATTTGTGCGCCTTTGTGTTAAAAATAGTGATTATAATAAAGATAGATTTGTAATAACTCCGGAAAAATATTAATCTTTCATTGTAAGCCGCAAAACCGAACATGCCGACTTTTCTGCGTACTTATCCTTACCTGTTCCAAAGAGAACGCTTATCCAGTTATCTTTTTGTGGTGTTCCAAGAATAAGTAAATCATAACTTGCAGAAGCCTTGGATATAGCAGCAAGGGAATCGTCGTTAACAATTATTTCGACCTCGCTCTTGACGTCCACTTTTAGAAGGAGTTTCTGGGAATTCTGCTCCATTTGATCAACCTCTTTTTTGTCCATATCCTTAGGAACAACATGCAATAATGTTAACGAAGCATTGTAATAGTCGCATATTCTATCTGCGACGGCAATAAAATTTTTATCCTTTCTTCCTGGTCTCATGGCTAAAAGGACCTTACTTATATAACGCACTCCATTATCCTTGAATAAAGCAAAATCAGAATTTATATGAGTCAGGAGCCAACCTATTGGATTACTTACCAAAATGCCAGTATGTGCGCGCCCATTCCATCCCATAACCAACCAATCGCAATTGGTTTGATCACTCAACTCATGAATAGTATCAGAAATTTCATGTGTTACCGCCGCTTCAAAGTCGATTGAAATATTCCTTGATTCTGCCAATCGTTTCAGCCTGCGCTCCAGAGAAATAGTGGTTGGGTTTTCTTCAACAAAGGCATCAAGGAAGGTTTGATTGGGAACCTCTGTTATATTTACGGCTTGCAATATATCTCTCTTGTTAATTGCTGCTCCTATTTCCACAAGCATTTCTGGTGAATTTTCATTGCCCAAAAGTGGGACCACCACCCCAGCGTCTGAGGCTAGATTGCCATCTAACATTTGTTCTGGCAACTCCTGATTGTTTCTGTAGGTAATCTCGTTGTTATTCTTTTTTTTATAAAGCAAATAGAGGGCGGGGCGATGTCCGTATTTTCTTAAAATTCCTGTACGAGTTACATTTTTTCCGAAGTAAGAATAGACAATCAATCCTATTACAAATATACTTATGACAGCAACAATCGGTCCCAGGCCTAAAAATATTAAAAGTATTATGCCGCTGATTATTCCGAAAAGTTGAATAAAAGGATATAAAGGTGACCGATAAGGAGGTTTATACCATTGTGCAGCTGTTTCCCGAAGGACAACCACACATAAGTTTACCAAAATAAACATCGTCACCATAAACGCGCTTGCCAACTTTGCAATTTTTTCAACATCCAGAAAAAGAATGACAAGCGCCATAACCACACAGGTCATGATAATTGTCACAACAGGAGTTAGATATTTGGAGTGTATTTTTCCCATAAAAGGAGGGAGTAACTCATCTATGGCCATGGCGAAAGGAAATCTGGAAGCAGCCAATATGCCGGAGTTTGCCATAGATATTAAAGTAATAACGCCAATGCCGGCGGCTATGTATCCAATATAAGTACCTCCCAGAAGGTCTGCTATAGTGTAAATTGGTCTTAAGTCTGTTTTTAATTCCTCCAGGGGCAGGTTGCCCACTAAGACAAAGGCCACAAAAACATAAATTGAAGCCATAATAAATAAGGACAACAACATTGCCCTTGGTAAGTTTTTACTTGGGTTTTTAATTTCCCCCGCTATAGCAGCTACCTTAGTAACCCCTGCATATGATATATAAACAAAGGCTATAGTTGATATCAATCCAAAATTTCCATTCAACATAAATGGGTCCAGCAATTCAGGGGAGACTCTGGGCAGGCCAAAAACCAAAATCAGTCCAAGAGTAATTATACTAATAGTAACAATCACAATTTGGACTTTTCCCACCTTTTTCACCCCAAAAATATTTAGTAATGAAATTAAAGCGAGAAAAATCAGCGCAATATATTTTGTAAACCCCGGGTCTATGTTAACCAAAACAGAAAGATAAGCCCCAAAACCAACAAGGGCAAAGGCGCTTTTGAAAAGTAATGACAACCATAAACCAATTCCGGATATGGTGCCTAGCTTTGGGCCAAATGCCCTTTCAATATACACGTAAGTTCCACCGGAGGAAGGCATGGCTGTGGCTAATTCTGATTTTGACAATGCAGCAGGTAAAATACAGACAGCAGCTAACAAATATGCAAGCCAAAGGGATGATCCTGTTTTTGCCGCAGCTAGTCCCGGAAGAACAAAAATTCCACTACCCAGCATACCTCCAATACTGATGGCTATCACAGAGGTTAAAGATAAACTGCGTTCTAATTTCTTCAAATCGTATTTGTCTAAGCTCTAAAAATAGCCTTTTTTAAATTATCTTTTAAAATGATAATATATTCTTAATCAGGAAGTGATTTCGCATTGTTTTATTAATTTGCGGATCGTTTATTTAGAGTGAATGATCTTATATCCCATTGAAACCGGAAATTTTAAATTGGATGGCGGTGCAATGTTTGGTGTAGTACCCAAATCTTTGTGGAACAAAACCAATCCGGCAGATAGCAATAATATGATAGATATTGCAGCCAGAAGCCTTCTTATAGAAGATGGAAACCGGCTCATTCTTATTGATACCGGCTTAGGAAATAAACAATCAGATAAGTTTTTTAGCTATTACTTCAGGTGGGGAAATCATTCCCTGGATGCTTCTCTGAAAAGAGCGGGGTTTGTCCGGGATGATATTACTGATGTGTTTCTGACTCACCTTCATTTTGACCATTGTGGCGGGAGTGTTCAATGGAATAAGGATCACACAGGATATGAACCTGCCTTTAAAAATGCTCATTACTGGACCAACAAAGACCACTGGAATTGGGCCACCCATCCAAATCCACGGGAAAAGGCTTCTTTTCTGAAAGAAAATCTATTCCCAATGGAAGAAAGCGGGCAGTTAAAATTTATAGATCAGGCAGAACAGCGCTTTGTAAAAAACTCGGAGCTGGAGTTTGGAATTTTGTTCGCAGACGGGCATACAGACAAACAGATGTTACCTCATATCCAATATAAAGGCAAGACCTTGGTTTTTATGGCAGATTTATTGCCAACTGCGGGACATATTCCGGTACCATATATTATGGGTTACGATACAAGACCCTTAATAACTCTTAAGGAAAAGGCAGCTTTTTTGAACACAGCCGCAGACAATAATTATTATTTGTTCATGGAGCACGATGCACATAATGAAGTATGTACGGTAACACATACCGAAAAGGGAATTAGACTTAATAAAAGTTATACTTTTAATGAGATTTTTAATTAATATACTAATTGGTCTATTTTTTATTCTTATACTTTACTGCTGTAAAGATAAGCCGCAGCGAAGTGAAGATTTTACAGCGGAATTTGCTTTCACAGCAGGTATTGAAGGTCCTGCCGTAAACGGAAATGGAGAACTTTTTGCAGTAAATTTTGCTAAGGAGGGTACCATTGGTAAGGTAAATAAAGATGGGGAAGGTGAAATTTTTATTAGTTTACCAGAAGGCAGTATTGGCAATGGCATACGTTTTGATCTTGATGGGAATATGTTTATCGCAGATTATTTGGGACATAAAGTTTACAGAATAAAAAAAGGCACAAAAATCCCTGAAGTATGGGCCCAGGATTCAACTATGAATCAACCCAATGACCTTGCCATTGGCCCCGGAGGGGTAATATACCTCAGTGATCCTAATTGGGCTGAAAGTACGGGTAAGCTTTGGATGGTTACCCCTGAAAGGGAAATTTTATTAATTGAAGAAGGTATGGGCACCACCAATGGGGTAGAAGTTAGTCCTGACAATAAAACCCTTTATGTGAATGAATCTGTACAAAGGATGATTTGGAAATATGATATTCAGGAAAATGGAAAGCTAAGCAACAAAAAGAAATTTATAAACTTTACAGATTTTGGACTGGATGGAATGCGCTGTGATATGCAAGGAAATCTGTATGTCACACGTTATGACAAAGGTACTGTAGCGATTATCTCACCGGAGGGGAAGGTTCTTCAGGAAGTGATACTTACGGGTAAGAAACCCTCCAACATTGCCTTTGGTGGGGAAAAAGGACTTAATTGTTATGTTACAATGGCAGACAGAGGTTGTCTTGAAACATTTGTAGCTTTGTCGCCCGGAAGTTATTATTCAAAAATACATTACTAAATATAAATTTAATATGACTCTTAAACATTTAAAATCGACCTTTTACGCTAGTCTTACAATCATTCTGGCAGGCTGCGGCAGCACAAACTTGGTATTAACCCCGTTGGAAAAAATTGATACTGTTCCTCTTAAAGTGTCTGAACTCACAGATGCGGAGAATAAATCATGGGGGCACGCAGATTTAATTTCGGATACCATCCCGGGTATCAGCCTTAACAAGGCTTATAATGATATTATTAAAAATAAAAAAGGTAAAAAAGTTATCGTAGCCGTACTGGATTCAGGTATTGACCTGGGTCATGAAGATCTTGATGATGTTATCTGGACCAATAAAGGTGAGCGTGCAGGTAACGGTTTGGACGATGACAATAATGGTTACATTGATGACATACACGGATATAATTTTTTAGGTGAAGCTTATGATGAGCAATTAGAATATACAAGAATCATTAAGCTTAAAATGGGCGATAATGCTATTCAGGAAAAAGCTAAAGCCGAACTACAGGCAGAGTTTTCAAAAGCAAAGCAAAACAAAGAGCGATATGAACAGATTCTAAGTTCTGTAAAAGAAGCAGATGCCGCTATAAAAAAACATTTGGGAAAAAATGATTATTCCAAAAAAGATGTTATTGCTATTCAAACAGAAGATCAGGCCTTGCTTAAATATGTTGCAGCAATTAAGCAGATGTATAATTTTGCTGATAGTATCCCTGATGTTTTTAAACAACTAAACGAAGGGATTACTTATTTTACAGCACGTTTGAATTACCATTTGAATGTGGATTTTGACGGTAGGAAAATAGTAGGTGACAATGCTTATGACCTTATGGATTTGGGTTATGGTAACGGAAAGCCTAAAAACAGGGTAAAAGATGAAAGTCATGGAACACACGTTGCCGGAATTATTGCTGCCGAACGCGACAATGGGCTGGGAGTAAACGGAGTTGCGAACAATGTGGAAATAATGAGTATCCGGGCTGTACCCAACGGTGATGAATACGATAAAGATATCGCCCTTGGAATCCGATATGCCGTTGATAATGGAGCGCAAATTATCAATGCAAGTTTTGGTAAATCCTATTCCCTGAATTCAGATTGGGTTTATGACGCCATAAAATACGCTGCAGACAATGACGTGCTTATTGTGCATGCTGCAGGCAACGATGGCCTGGACCTGGATGATCCAAATAATACGAACTTTCCAAATGATCATGCCGATACTAACGGCACTGAAATAGCAGACAACCTTATTACTATAGGCGCCCTAAATGATAAATACGGTTCAGAAATGGTTGCTTCATTTTCTAACTACGGAAAAATGAATGTTGATGTTTTCGCGCCCGGTGGGCATATCTATTCAACAATGCCAGAAAACAATTATGAGTTTCAGGGTGGTACATCAATGGCTGCACCAATGGTTTCAGGAATCGCTGCACTAATTCGCTCCTATTACCCAAAACTTAAGGCTGCTGATGTGAAACGTATCTTAATTGAATCCGGCTTGAGTTCCACTGCTTCAGTTGTTTTGTCCGGAGATGCAGCAAAATCTAAACCCTTTGATCAGGCTTCTAAATCGGGAAAGATGGTCAACGCTTATAATGCCTTAATAATGGCGAGTAACATGTCTAAAAGCTTATAATTTTTATATTAAATGGTTTTAAAGAATAAATTTCCCATACTCATTTTTGTCCTGTTCGCGGGGTTAGGAAGTCTGCAGGCTCAAACAAATCATTCTTATTGGCAACAGCATGTTGACTACAAAATGGAAGTGTTCGTGAATGTTGAAAATTACCAATATACAGGGACTCAAACTTTGGTTTATACAAACAATTCACCTGATGATTTAAATCGAGTTTATTTTCATATGTACTTTAACGCATTTCAGCCCGGGAGCGAAATGGATGTTAGATTGCAAAATATTCAGGATCCTGATGGGAGAATGTTTACAAACGCCCAAAGCCGGATTGCTAGTCTCAATCCTGATGAGATTGGTTATCTAAGGGCTTCTTCCCTTACCCAGGATGGTGAAAGTGTTTCTTTCAGTCTGGAAGGAACCATTCTGGAGGTGAGTTTGGCAAAACCAATTCCCTCTGGAGCAAAAAGCACATTTGATATGAAATTTGAGGGGCAGGTTCCTGTGCAAATAAGACGTTCTGGAAGAAATAATTCTGAAGGTGTTGCGCTATCCATGAGCCAATGGTATCCTAAATTAGCCGAATATGATTTTGAAGGGTGGCATGCAGACCCATATATAAGCAGAGAGTTTCACGGAGTCTGGGGTGATTTTGACGTTAAACTTACGCTTGATAAAAATTATATAGTAGGGGGAAGTGGCTATTTACAAAACCCTCAGGAAATTGGTCATGGCTACGAAGCGCCAGATAGTAAAGTTAAAAAACCTAAAGGTAAAACGCTTACCTGGCACTTTAAAGCTCCTATGGTACATGATTTTATGTGGGCTGCCGACCCTGAATATATTCATGATTCACTAAAGATGGAAAACGGGCCTACCCTGCATTTCTTCTATAAAAATAAACCGGAGCTGCTAGAAAACTGGAAAAATTTACAGCCTAAGACAGCCGAAGCTATGTCCTTTTTCAATGAGAATATTGGCGCATATCCCTATGATCAGTATTCGGTAATACAGGGTGGAGATGGTGGTATGGAATATGCCATGGGTACGCTTATTACCGGGGATAGAAAGTTTGAAAGCCTGGTCGGTGTTACTATTCATGAATTGGCGCACTCATGGTTTCAACATGTATTGGCTACAAATGAATTAAAACATGCATGGATGGACGAAGGCTTTACGCAATTCATTTCGAGTTTATGCATGAACGAAGTGATGAATCAGAAAAAAGATAATCCATTTGAGAGTACCTATAACAGCTATCTTTCGTTAGAACAATCAGGAAAGGAGCAACCGCAAACAACTCATGCCGACAGGTATAAGGTTAATGCAGCCTATGGCATTTCTGCTTATAATAAAGGTTCTATATTTTTATCCCAATTAGGATATGTCATAGGGCAGGAAAAATTGATGGAAACGCTCAGGTCTTACTATGATAACTTTAAGTTTAAACACCCTATCCCAAATGATATCAAAAGAACGGCTGAGAAGGTGTCCGGTATAGAGTTAGACTGGTATCTTACCGATTGGACAGAAACTACAAATACTATTGATTATGGAATAAAAGGAGTTCAGGCTGAAAGTAATAAAACCAAAATAATCCTGGAAAGAAAAGGCCTTATGCCAATGCCAATTGACCTTCTTTTGGTCTATGAGGATGGAACAAGAGAAACTTTCTATACTCCATTACGTATTATGCGAGGGCAAAAAGATAATCCTTATCCAAATATTGAGAGAACAATGTTACCAGATTGGCCCTGGGCTTATCCTACATTTGAATTTGTTATTGATAAACCTATTGGCTCAATCAAAGCAGTGGTGATTGATCCTTCGCAGTTAATGGCCGATATAAACCTTGAAAACAATATTTGGCAAGCTTCTGAGTAATTAAGCATTCAGACTCGGAATATATTCACAAAAAGCAATTACTTTTTATACCAAAAGGAGTCTTTGTACATCTCATTTTTGGCGGTCCGTTCCCTGTTATTTAATATTAAATGTGTTTGATCTACCATTCTGTTCCTATAACCTAAAAGGTGAAAAAAAGGTTTACTAAAGAACATGGTTACTTTTAAATTTACCATGAGCTTATCACGAGAGCCATTGGACCATGAAACTCCCGGAAGGTATGCCAGAAAAGAATCAAATTTTGTTCTACGCAAAAATGCTGAAAAAGACAATATCCATCCGGGTATTTTGCGAATAAGAAAAAAACCTTCTTCACCCTGAACCTGATAGAGAGGCATGAACACTATGGTGTCTTTAAGCGCAGTAATCTGTTCTCCATTATGATTAGCCATTGCTATGCCTTTCTGTAATTTTTCAAAGCTGCGGAAACCGGGCAACATCTTAAAATCATCAGACTTGGTAATACAATGCCGGTGAATTATCTCATAGAAAATAGTATTCCCTTTTGCAGCCAAAATCAGTTGATCGTGATATTTTTTATAGTCAGGGACTTGTTCTTTAGTAAGTATTCCGCAATAAATCATCGCCAACCAGATAAAAGAAATTGTGTTTTTTACAGCCTCTACCGTGAAGTGTTGCCCTGATTCAAATCCCAGCGAAACATATCCTTTCTCATTAATATAATTTAATAGAGGTCCTTCCAGATATTCTTCAATCCCCAGGATAACAGGCACAGGAAATAAACGAGCAAATTCCCGGTTTATTAAGGCATCATTTATTGTGATAAATGGCAAAGTAGGGCTGGAGGTGGTATGAAAATCAATGAAGTAGAAGGGGGGTGATTGGGTCGCAAATATATCTGAAATTAGCTGATGTATTTCAGACAATTCGTTTTCTTCAACCGATCGCTCTGATATACTTTTTCGTTCTATTTCATCTATGCCGGACCGTGTCCAAATTCGATTGAGGTCATGCTCTAAAAATCGTTTCTTCTCAAGCAGTGCCGGCAAATTGCCTTTAATTCCAAATACCGCCCCATTTAAATCCTGGTTAGTGGCCTTAAATTTTTTAAAAACCCGTTCAAGGGCTTCAACACCTGAGGGCTCATTCCCATGCATTCCTCCAAACAAAACCAAGGTAGGGCCCGCTTCCTTACCAGAGATATGGCCTATTATTCTTTCGGTTTTCAGTATTTCGATGGACTTAGTTTGGATTTGATCCATGAATCATAAATCATTGGTTGTAATAATTCCAATTAATTTTTTTCCTTCCACTACGGGTAAACAATTAA
>CBDTVT010000025.1:0-23173 GCA_965364275.1 uncultured Eudoraea sp.
TGAATGAAAAAATGAAGTTAAAAACTAGAATTTATTTTACCGGAATTGTAAGCCTGTTTATATGGGGTCATTTATTATGGGATTATTTTCATGGAGGTGTGCCAACACATCATATTCTTCATCGTGCGGACTTGCCGGGGATATCAAATTGGTGGGGGGGTGTTGTCCTTCCTTTACTGACTTGGTATCTTCTATATCGGATCCATGTTAGAATAGTTAATAAAGAGGAATCTGGAGTGCCTCAAAATACGACCAACATTATTTATAGATTTATTGGAGCTCTTTTATTTGGAATATTACTTTCCTTCTTTTTTGCTATTGGTTCGGATTTTCCGGGATATATGATGATTGGTTTATTTGTGGTATCATTTTTTGTTCCATTATACTTGCCTGAGTATCTACTTGGATTTGTCATTGGAATGGCATACACGTTCGGAGTAATTTTACCAGTAGGAATTGGAATTTTATTGACACTAATATTTACAATTACATACAAATTTGTGAGAACAGGTATATTGTATCTTGCATCAAAAATTGGGTCAAATAAAAGTAAAACGAATTAACTTTAATAGAAAAGGGAAAAGATCGATGTATTAATAAAGTAAATATTCACTATGCTTTTATCACAATAGAATCTTATGGGATCACATCCAATCAATTTGGCTATTCGATTTATTCTTGAAATGTCTGCGCTTGTGTCTTTAGGTATGTGGGGCTGGAAACAAAGCGACGGATGGCTTAGGTACGTTCTCGCGATCGGGATACCAATTATTCTTGCCGCTATATGGGGAACATTTGCAGTACCTAATGACCCGAGCCGTTCAGGTTCAGCACCAATTGTAACTCTTGGTGTTATCCGCTTTGCAATCGAATTAGGGTTTTTTGCCCTGGCAACATGGTCACTGTACGATATGGGATATAATAAAGTAAGCCTGGCTTTTGGTATAATTGTAGTTCTCCATTACATAATATCCTACGATCGCATCATATGGCTGATGACACAATAGCATAGAACTAAATTGAAAACTATAAACGATTATAATGATTAGAAAACATAAAGAACAAGACCTTGAACAAATAATGAATATCTGGTATCATGCCTCGACACTAGCTCATCCGTTTTTAAATTCAAAATTTGTAGAAAAGGTAGAAAAAGATATGAGACACCTTTATATACCAAACTCCCAAACTTGGGTATTTGAAAAGGATAATTCTATAATTGGATTTATAAGTATTATAGAAAATGAAATTGGTGGGCTTTTTGTCTTACCAAAGAATCATACAAAAGGAATCGGTACACTACTAGTTGACTTTGTAAAAAAAGAACACAAAGAGCTGGAGGTAGAAGTTTTTGAAAAAAATGTTATTGGAAGAGCGTTTTATGATAAATATGGTTTTGAATTAATAAAAAAATACATACACGAAGAGAGTGAAAATATTGTGTTAAGATTAAAGAGCAAAGATTAGGATTAGCGAGCATACAACAATAGCAAAACCGTTGTGCTCAATTTTCTTGATGTAACATTTGAAACAGCTAATCGTCTTCATGAAAACGAAAATATCTTGAAAACGAAAAAACTACTTTCTTTAGGTTGGATTACATTAATCGCTTTTATTTTAGGAACATTTATTTTTGGAAGTCAACTAGAAGATTATAGTGCCATTTCACAGACTGTAAGTGAGATTGGAGAAGAAGGCTCCCCGCTTTATTTACAATGGCAAATATTTAGTACTGGTATTGGCTGTTTATTAATCCTATTTGGAATTGGAATTGTCTCTTTTGCAAAGCAAAAAGAATTATCTGTTGTACCCGGTATATTTATTTTGTTAGCTGGATTATCTCAATTTGGAATAGGTATTTTTCCTTCTCCGAATCCACTACACAATGTTTTCGGTCTTTCAATGACAGTAGGTTATTTTTCCCCATTACTATTTGCTTTGCGATGGAAAAACCAACTTGGCATGACATTTAAAAGAATATCACTAATTGCTTTTATTTTAATTGTACTAGGTATTTTTTTAAACTTGACTCCCGCTTTTGCCCCATCTCTTTACCCTATGGAATATTACGGCATAGTTCAGCGTTTTTTGCTTTATACGTTCTACATTTATTGTACATTTATAAGCATTAGTTTAATCTATTCTTCTCTAATTTTAGAGGAGCCAGAGCATAACAAATGAATTTATCCATCGCCTTATTAAAGAATTAAAAAACAGACAACTTGAGTAGTAATAAAAAGAATGCAAGAATCGCCGGGTTATTCTATTTGATTATTATCATAGGTGCCCTTTTTACCCAAATTTTTGTGCGGTCTGGCATAATTGTGTCTGGAGATTCAACTGCTACTGCAAAGAATATTATTGACTCCGAATTTTTATATCGGATAGGTTTTGCCGTTGATTTGGTTGTTTTTCTGAGTGATATAGTAGTGGCAGTAATATTCTATTTTTTACTTAAATCAGTAAGTAAAACCCTTTCAATGATTGCAGCATCGGCAAGACTTATAATGGCTGCTATTTCTGGTGTTAATTTATTAAATTATTTTGCGCCTATTCTTCTTTTGAGCGGAGCCAATTACTTAAATGTATTTGAAGCAAATCAGCTTAACGCTCTTTCAATATTATTTCTTAAAATGCATACATACGGATATCATATCGCATTAATATTTTTTGGAATCCATTGTTTGATTTTAGGCTATTTAATTCTTAAGTCATACAAATTTCCAAGGATATTGGGAATTCTAATGGCAATAGCTTCTATCGGCTACTTATTAAATAGTTTTTCAGCTATCATCTCCCCTAGTTTCGCGGCTAATCTTTTCCCTTACGTCTTGTTGCCAGCATTTATTGCTGAATTATCGCTAACCATATACCTTTTAGCTATTGGAGTAAAAAACAAAATACCTGCAGGTAACAATGCATAATAAATCGTAGTTGCCCAAGGCAAACTACCTTTGCAATACCAATCGTTTCTTTCTATTTAAGAAAACAGCAAAATTCAATAAGATCCCAAATAATAAATCAAATATTGTGATAAACAAAAGCAAAATCTTAAGTGTAGTACTTGCAAGTCTGGTACTTTTCGGGCTATCCAATTGTGTCTCCGATAAAGAAAAGGGAATTGTAGATCGTATTGAGCAATTAGATAAGGACAATCAACTTGTAGTGCAATTAGCGGAACTTGAAATAGACTCAACGCAATTGGAGCCTTATCTAAAGCTTCTGTAAAAAGGAATACAGACATCTGTAAAAGAAGAGCCTGGAGTCCTAACCTTATATGCAATGTCCGACAGAGACGAACCAAATAAGATTACAGTTGTGGAAATATATGCAAGTCAAGAGGCATATAACTCGCACATAGCCTCTCCCCACTTTTTAAAGTACAAAAACGGCACGATGAAAATGGTTGACTCTCTCAAACTGACCCGTACAAAGCCAATAGTCTTTGCAGCGAAAGGAGAATAATAACAAGTCTGAATTTGTGATGAAGAAAAAGGGAATGACAAAAATTGGAGCATTTAATCATCCAAAATTGAAAGGTTATCCTGATTATGAAAAATGTATTTGGTACGAAATTAAAAATGAATAAAACTTACACTAAAAAAACATAATCATCATTAAACGGGCTTTACCCCACAGTAATACAGAAATGATTAATCTTGTAGTTTATTGAATCAATTATTTAGAACTTTGAATTATGCACATTAAAAAAAACTACACCGCTTTTGAAATGGCCTGGTGGACCCGCTTCGAAACATTTCTATTTTTAGCTATTATAATTTCCTGGGTAGCAGCTTATTATTTTTTGGATTTGGAGTGGTTAAAAATTCCATGGACTCCTTTAGCATTAATTGGCACAGCAGTGGCTTTTGTTATTGGTTTTCAAAATAATGCAGCCTATGGCAGAATCTGGGAAGCCAGAAAAATTTGGGGAGGAATCGTAAATACTTCGAGAACATTTGGGGTGTTTGTTCAAGATATGGTTAACAATGAATACGCTAAAACACCCATAGAAGATTCAGAACTCCAAAAAGAAATTAAAACGTTGACCTATAGGCAGATAGCCTGGATGACCGCTTTGCGCTATGCAATGCGCGCATCTAAACCCTGGGAAACGTCTGTGCACCACAGAACAAACAAAGAATGGGATACTCGTCCACCCGAACATGATTCTACTTTAGACGAGGACCTAAAACCCTATATATCTGAAAGTGATTATGAATATATTATGGGCAAGAGTAATAAACAAACGGCATTATTGTACTTGCAATCCCATCATCTAAGACAGCTCAAAGAAAAAGGGGTAATTTGGGAGTTTTCTTTTTTAGAATTGGAAGGTGTAATTCAAGAGTTTTTTACACTGCAAGGCAAAAGTGAGCGAATTAAAAACTTTCCTTATCCAAGACATTTTGCAACACTAAATCATTTTTTTATGTGGCTTTTTGTTTTGTTACTACCCCTGGCCCTGGTGCCACAATTTGCTGAAATTGGCAGTGAACTTATTACTAAAAGTCCACTTATCGGAAAACTATTTGTTTGGTTTACAGTTCCTTTTTATGTCATTGTAGCATGGATTTTTCATACTATGGAAAGAATAGGCAGAACCGGAGAAAATCCTTTTGAAGGCACCGCCAATGATGTTCCAATTTCCACAATTTCAAGAGGAATTGAAATCGACCTTAGACAAAATTTAGGAGAATCTGAAGAAGATATCCCGGAGCAATTCGCTATAAAATATCACACTCAATTCTAAGGAATTAATCTATACAGCATATAAAAAGGTGGTCCGTTGTCGGACCACCTTTTAACAATTATATAGTATTCTACCAGATTGAACTGTGATTAGTCCAAATCGAAACGGTCAAGGTTCATTACCTTGTCCCATGCAGCTATAAAATCCTTTACAAACTTCTTTTGTGAGTCCTCGCATCCATAAACCTCTGCGAGTGCACGGAGCTCTGAGTTTGAACCAAAGATGAGGTCAGCACGAGTGCCAGTCCACTTGATTTCGCCTGTTGAACGATCACGACCTTCAAAAACGTCATCGGACTCCGAAGTCGCCTTCCAGGACGTGCCCAAATCGAGCAGGTTGACGAAGAAGTCATTGGTCAGGGTCTCGGAACCATTAGTGAAGACACCATGGCTGGACTGATCAAAATTCGTATTCAGCACACGCATACCCCCAACAAGAACCGTCATCTCAGGTACTGTTAGTGTCAAAAGTTGTGCCCGGTCAACCAGCATTTCCTCCGCTGATACATTGTGTTTAGGCTTAAAATAGTTTCGGAACCCATCTCCGGCCGGCTCAAGGGCAGCGAATGATTCAATATCAGTTTGATCCGGTGAAGCATCGGCACGCCAAGGAGTAAAGGGCACGGTCACGTTCTGACCTGCATTCTTCGCCGCCTTCTCGATGCCTGCGCAACCACCCAGAACGATCAAGTCGGCAAGTGAAACTATCTTACCACCAGACTGTGCGCTGTTAAACTCTCCTTGGATGCCCTCAAGTGCCTCTAACACAGTCGACAATTGAGCCGGATTGTTGACTTCCCAATATTTCTGTGGTGCAAAGCGAATACGTCCACCATTAGCTCCACCACGTTTGTCGGAGCCACGGAAGGTCGATGCAGAAGCCCAGGCGGTAGATACCAGTTGGGAAACAGACAATCCTGAATCAAGTATTTTACCCTTAAGTTTAGCAATGTCCTTATCGTCAATAGGTTCATGTGTAGCGGCTGGGATAGGATCCTGCCAGATCAACTCTTCCACAGGAACTTCAGGCCCGAGGTAACGCGCTATTGGACCCATATCTCGATGCGTAAGCTTGAACCATGCTCTGGCGAATGCGTCTGCAAACTCATCCGGATTGTCGAGGAAGCGCTTGGATATTTTTTCGTAGCTAGGATCAATCCGCAGCGCGAGGTCGGTCGTCAGCATGATAGGGACATGGCGCTTGGACGGATCGTGTGCGTCCGGCACGGTATCGGAACCCATTCCATGCTTGGGTATCCACTGTTGTGCCCCGGCCGGGCTTTTAGTCAGCTCCCATTCGTAACCGAACAGGTTCCAGAAAAAGTTATTGCTCCACTTCGTAGGTGTGGTAGTCCAGGCACCTTCGAGGCCACTGGTAATCGTACTGCCTGCATTGCCAGTACCGTATGTGTTTTTCCAACCTAGTCCTTGTTCCTCAATGCTCGCAGCTGCTGGTTCAGCACCAACGTACTGTTCTGGATCTGCTGCACCATGGGTTTTACCAAATGTGTGTCCACCCGCAATAAGCGCTACTGTTTCTTCGTCATTCATGGCCATGCGGCCAAAGGTCTCGCGTATGTCTCGAGCTGCCGCAAGAGGATCAGGATTTCCGTTTGGACCCTCCGGGTTTACGTAGATCAGGCCCATCTGAACTGCACCAAGAGGATTCTCTAGTTCGCGATCACCAGCATATCGTTTATCTCCCAACCATTCTCCTTCAGAACCCCAGTAAATGTCTTCTTCAGGCTCCCATACATCCTCACGTCCACCAGCAAAACCAAATGTCTTAAAATCCATCGACTCTAATGCGCAGTTTCCCGCAAGAATCATCAGGTCGGCCCACGAAATTTTCTTTCCATATTTCTGTTTGATCGGCCATAGTAACAAACGTGCCTTATCAAGGTTGGCATTATCAGGCCAGCTATTGAGTGGGGCAAAGCGCTGGGTTCCGGAACCTGCACCTCCACGTCCGTCAGCGATACGATAAGTACCTGCACTGTGCCACGCCATCCGGATAAAGAATGGCCCATAATGACCGTAATCAGCCGGCCACCATTCCTGGCTATCAGTCATTAGAGCATAAAGATCTTTTTTAACCGCTTTCAAATCAAGCGATTTGAACTCTTCTGCATAATTAAAATCATCACCCATAGGGTTAGATAATGACGAATGCTGACGGAGGATGTTCAGACTCAACTGATTGGGCCACCAATCACGGTTTGTTGTTCCGCCACCAGCAGCTTGATGTAATTCTCCATTCAAAAACGGGCATTTGCTTTCACCGTTATCATTGGTACTTGTGGCATTAGTTGAAGTAGTTTCACTTTTGTTATTATCCATAATACGATTGATTTTTATTTACTTTTCTTATTGTAGTAAAAGTACCAAATTGTTTATTTATTTGAATTGCTTTTTAATAGATAATTACTATGACCCATGCATAACTTCTATATGTAATATATTTTCCGAAAGTTGGTTAATTTTAAAAAGATATCAGGGGCTTCTGAATGTTACCCAAACAGCATTAGCCCACTCAAATTCAACACCTTCTAAATGGTTTAGTTCTATGCCCGATTTTTCTATTCCAGTACAGCACAGCCGGTGGGAATGTTCACAGATTTATAAAGAATACCTCTTTCAAAAAATATACCACATACCTCTCAATACTATTTGAAGCTGAGGTACAAATTCACTACTTTAGAAGATGTTAAAAATGATCAGAGGCCCGTGTCATATCCGGAACATTGGCCATACTATGAAGAAACATTGCAACGGATAAAATAAAATACACATATTATGGACAAAACGCTACGAACAATGATAGACAATATGCCGGAAAAAACCGGGAAATCATTAAATGAGTGGAAATCTCTACTCAAACTAAAGTCTTTTACTAAACATTCTGAAGCTGTTAACTTTCTAAAAAAAGAACACAATGTAACTCATGGTTTTGCCAACACAATTGTTACACTGTCAAAAGAAGAAAATACTGCGCCGGCCGATCTGGTAAAAAATCAATATAAAGGGAAAGAAGATTTAATGCCCATTTACAAGAAACTCTTATCCATCGTTGAAAGCTTTGGAAAGGATGTTACAATAAGCCCGAAAAAATCAAGCGTTAGCGTTATTAGAAAAAAACAGTTCGCGCTAATACAGCCATCCACCAAAACCAGAATTGATTTAGGATTAAAAATAAAAGACAAGCCAACAACTGATCGTCTTGAAAATTCCGGTCCATTTGGAACTATGTGCACACATCGGGTGAAATTATCGGAAGTGTCTCAAATTGATGATGAACTAAAAGAATGGCTGAAAGAGGCCTATCTAAAAGCGGAATAAAAACTGTAGCTAAATTTCGACATGTCAGGTATACAATTTTATTGGAAGGTTTTAAAAAATGCGAGCTCAAAATTTATTGAGGATGATATTTTTATGCATTCAGCAGCTTTATCTTATTACACTATTTTTTCGCTACCTCCATTGATGCTAATCGTCCTTTCTATTACCAAATTATTTTATAAGGCAGGCGGCGTGAAAAGCGTATTATTTGCTCAAATCGAAGTATTGGTCGGAAATGAAGGAGCGCAACTATTGATGAAATCCATTGAAAATATCCATATTTTTGAGCCAACATTTTGGGCGACAAGTATGAGTATTGCAGTATTGATTTTTACATCTACAACTGCTTTGGTTACAATGCAAAATGCGCTTAATAAAATTTTTAAGGCAAAACCTAAACCGGAGAATTCAGGTCTTTTTGAAATGGTAAGACATAGGTTGCTTTCTTTCGCTCTATTGGTAAGCTTTTCTATTATCCTTTTAATTTCATTAGTTATAGATGCCTCAATTACAGCATTTGAATCTTATCTGGAGGGTTGGATCATTGGACCATCAACCACATTGACTTTACTCTCTTCTACAGCCTTGTCATTTATTATAATCACCTTAATACTTGCTATGATTTTTAAGTTCCTCCCGGATATAAAACCTAAATGGAAAGATGTATGGTTTGGAGCCATTTTAACTAGCATTCTTTTAGGCCTGAGCAAATACCTGATTAGTTTTTACATTGGTAAAAGCAATATTGCCGGATTATATGATGCAGCGGGAAGCGTAATGGTAATCATGGTATGGGTATTCTATATTTTTCTGATTATTTTGTTTGGAGCAGTTTTTACCTATTCTCGTATTAAAATGTTGGAAGAAAGTCTTCAGGCCTCAGATAATGAAATTAAAATAGAATGAAAAGAAACCGAAAAAGAGATGAGGTAAAGATTAGTGATTGGAAATAAGCTTTTATTATAACCTTTAGCATTCGCATTTATTTAGTATTTTACTAATCCTAATTAATTCCGCTAATGAAATACCTAAAGTTTACACTTTCCCTTCTTCTTACGGCATCTTTTTTTTATGGCCTGAACAACAAGTTCGGTTCCATTCCACCTATCGGAAAATTTCTAAATCCATATACAGGTATCTGGCAGAATGAAACCGATGAAACCATTACCGGAACTGTTTCCCTTGATGGACTCAAGGACAAGGTCACAGTACATTATGATGCACAGTTAATTCCACACATCTTTGCTCAGAATGAAAATGATTTATACAAGGCACAGGGGTATATAACTTCAAAGCACCGACTTTGGCAAATGGAATTCCAGACGTATGCCTCCGCAGGTCGGTTATCGGAAATTATTGGCGAAGCAGCACTAAATTACGACCGGCAACAGCGCAGACGCGGGATGGGGTTTGGCGCCGACCAAGCCATTGAAAAGATCAAAGAAGACTCTGAAACTATAGCTTTTTTAGAGGCTTATGCCGAAGGTGTGAATAGCTACATCAACCAATTACAACCTAAAGACTTTCCTGTAGAGTACAAACTGCTCGATTATCAACCAGAACCTTGGACCGTTAAAAAAACAGCTTTGTTATTGATGTACATGACCAAGGACTTGGCTGGTTCTGATTCTGATTTAGAATACACCAATGCGCTGCGGATGTTTGGGAAAGAACGTTTCGATTTATTGTATCCGGATTTTTATGATGTCATAGACCCTATTATTCCAAAGGGAACCGATTGGAGTTTTATTGATGTGCCCATGACGGAAACACCAGAAAGTGAGCTTCCGCTCGACTCTATTTCAAAAACCTTAGACAAACCACATCCTGATAATGGTAGCAATAACTGGGCTATTTCAAGTCAAAAATCCTATTCGGGAAATCCAATTTTAGCAAACGATCCGCATTTGGGCCTAAACCTCCCTTCTATATGGTTTGCGATGCAATTAAGTACCCCAACCTATAATACTTTTGGCGCCACATTGCCTGGAGCTCTGGGAATAATTTCAGGATTTAACAATTACATTTCATGGGGAGAAACCAATGCTACCAGAGATGTACTGGATTGGTATAAAATTGAATTTAAAGATGAAACATGTAAACAATACAAATATGGTGATGATTGGAAAGCTGTCAGCTTTAGAGTTGAAGAAATTAAAATAAAGGGCAAACCTAGCTATATAGATTCTGTACGCTATACCCATCATGGTCCTGTGGCTTACGATAAGAACTTTATGGGTGACAATAAACTTGCCGGCTATGCAATGAAATGGTCTGGCCATATTGGAGGTAACAATCAAAGGACATTTTTAGAGCTCAACAAAGGAAGGAATTATGATGATTACGTAAATGCCCTTAAACATTATACAGCCCCGGCACAGAACTTTGTCTTTGCTTCTACGGAGGGTGATATTGCCATTTGGGTTCAGGGGAAACTGCCTAATAAATGGAAAGGTCAAGGGAAATTTTTAATGGATGGGAGTAATCCAAAGAACGACTGGCAAAGTTTTATCCCACAGCCCTTTAATGCCCACACCAAAAATCCGGAACGAGGCTTTGTGAGTTCCGCAAATCAACATCCGGTTGATGAATCCTATCCGTTCTATGTATTTAACGATGGATATGAAACCTACAGAAACCGTGTAATTAATAACTTTTTTAATTCTAAGAGCACTTTCAATATTCAGGATTTTAAAGATTTACACAATAACAATTATAACCTTAAAGCGGCAGAGCTCTTACCCTATATTCTTGAATACATGGATGCCTCTACACTCACCGAAGAAGAGTTAAGCATTTTCAATGAAATAAAAACATGGGACTTTTATAACAATATAGACGAACTGGGCCCTAGTATTTGGAGTAATTGGTGGAGCAAACTCAATGATCTGGTTTGGGATGAATACAATGTTGATAATGTTGCATTGGATAAACCATTTACCTACCAAACTATTCACTTATTAAAAACCAAAGGCGACGATAAATTTATGGACATAGTGGAAACACCCGAAACCGAAACCGCCAAAGATCTATTCTTAATCAGTTTCAAAAAAGCAGCGAAATCCTTAATGGATTGGAAAGCTGAAAATGGAGATTACAACTGGAATGCCTATAAGAGCACCTATGTTGGTCATTTGCTGCAGGCCTTACCTGCATTTTCAAGGTTTAACCTACCTATTGGGGGTGGTGGAAATATTGTGAACGCAACCAAAAAAAATCATGGGCCTTCCTGGCGAATGATTGTGGAGATGAGCTCACCACCAACTGCTTTAGGAATTTATCCGGGAGGTCAATCCGGAAATCCAGGCAGTAAATATTACGATAATTTTATAGACGATTGGGCAGCAGGCAATTACCATAGTTTAAACTTTATGCAATCCAACACTAAAACCGATGCTATAATTGCTACTCAAACTTTAATATCAAACTAAATGAAAACGAAAATCCTAAATTTTGTGGCCACACTGGTTTTAGCCATCGTCTTTTCATTTTTCCTGCCCTGGTGGTCGGTAATGCTGGCTGCATTTATAACCGCAGTAGTGTTTTCTTTAAAACGTGCAGCTGTTTTCTTTATCCCATTTTTGGCTGTCTTTGTATTTTGGGCAATTTATTCATTTTTACTAGCTAATGCCAACGATTTTACCCTGGCAAAAAAAATAGCCATTTTATTGCCCCTAGGTGGCAACCCTTACATATTAATATTGGTTACAGGTATTGTCGGAGGTTTGGCTGCTGGTGTCGCTGGTATTTTTGGTAAACAATGCCAGGTGTTAGTAAAGAAGTAAAAATTTATGTCAATCTGTTCGAAAATCTAAATTGATTTTCCAGAACCAAATAACAATCAAACCGTTTTCTTTAAATAACTATAGGACTAAGCAAATGAAAAAAACAATACAACTAATAAGCATTTGCTTATTGTTTTTATCTTCTGCGTTTGCACAGGATAAAACCGCATTAATTTGTGGTAGATTAATTACTGGCAACGATGAACCTGAAATTGTCAATGCCGTTATCCTTATTGAAGGAGAAAAGATTGTGGAGATTGGAACAAAGAAAATCTTATCAGACGATTACAGCATCATTGACCTATCAGAATATACGGTACTTCCGGGCATGATTGACGCCCATGTGCATCCATTAATTTACGGCGATGATTATCAAATCAATCATCTAAAAGGATCATCCGCGTTTAATGCGCTTCGTGGATTAAAAACTGTCCAGAATTGGCTTAATGAAGGCTGGACGACTATAAGAATTGCAGGGGATGCCGATGTGCAATATGCCCATTTTGAGATAAGGGATGCCATAAATAATGGCCTTTTTGAGGGGCCGCGAATTTACGGCGCTGGACATTATTTATCTATTACCGGTGGTGGAGGTGATATTAATTTTCTATCGCCCGATCAGCCGGTTATTGCGGAAGGATTAATTGTCGACGGTCCGGAAGAAATGCAAAAAGCCATCAGAAATGAAATTAAAAATGGGAGCGACTGGATTAAGCTCTTAGTTACTGGTGCATTTATGTCTGCCGGAGATAATCCACAAAACGTTCATTTTAGTGATGAAGAAATTATTACCGCTGTAAAGGAAGCAAACCGAAGGGGAATTCCAGTCATGGCACATGCACATGCCACGGAAGGGATCAATAAGGCAATAAAATTTGGCGTTCGTTCTATAGAACATGGTACCTTCCTCGACGATGAGAGTATTAATTTGTTTTTAGAGTACAACGCCTACCTTATCCCTACCCTCTATATAGGGGAATATTTTATTGACGAAATACCGGACAGCGAGGCGCTATCAAAGGCAGTTGAGCTTCAAATAAAATATAGGGAAGATTCTCGCAAAATGATAAAGAAAGCCATTGAAAAGGGCGTGAAAATTGGTGTCGGGTCAGATAATGTGGGCTTCCCGCCAAATTTTGCAGCTAAAGAATTTAGTCAGCTTATTGATTTGGGAATGTCCCCAATGCAGGCCATTCAGGCCGGTACTAAAGTGAATGCCGAACTTTTAAGGAAAGAAAATGAGATCGGAACTATAGAAAAAGGGAAGTTCGCCGATATCATTGCCACTAAGAGTAATCCGCTTAAAGATATTTCGGAACTGGAAAGAGTGAAATTTGTAATGAAAGGGGGCAAAGTAATTAAATCTGTAAATGAATAAAACTGCTGACATGGATAAAATCTTAAAAACTGATATTGGCAAAATACTTCAGATAATTGAATCTGAATTAAAGAAATAACCAAGGGCTAATTTTGCAATACTTTTTAAAATGAAAGATAAATATTTTAAAAATAACTGGATTTACTTCCTATTACTTTTTTCAGTTATATCGGCAATTATAGCGTTGAACACCTCCGCCTTTTTTTATAAATCGGGATCGGCCGGGGTTGGGATTCTCATTATATTAATTCTCAATTTCAGAAAGACAAAACAACCCAATGATACCTGGATGATTATTGGCGCTTTTTTGTTTTCTATTGCCGGAGATTGGTTCATGTCTAATAAGCTTGGAGATACTATGATGTTTAGCAAGGGCATTGCATTATTTTTTCTTGCCCATCTGGGATATTTAGGGTTTGCTTTAGTAAACGGAAAAATAAAATGGAGGTTTACGCTCATTATTCTAATAGCTTATTTATTGTTTTTCTTCCTTTTATTGGTTCCTTCTATTGACGATAAGATACTGCGTTACGCTGCACTTATTTATTTACTCATTTCGTGTCTCACCTTGGGCACAGCTATAGGAATTAAGGGGGATTCAGTATTTAAATGGGCTTATATATTTGGAATTTTTCTAATTGTATTTTCCGATACAATTATTGCTCTCACTGAATTTTTGGGATATTCTAAGCTTAATTTTATGATTTTACCTACCTACTATCTTGCGCATATTAGTATCACATTCTCATTAATTCGAAGAGAGAATTTAGAGGGAAATTAATATGAAAATCTCATGAAAGCATTAGTATTTACAAAATACGGTTCACCAGAGGTTCTTCAGCTTAAGAAGATCGCAAAACCAACTCCTAAAGAGAATGAAGTTTTGGTGAAAATTCACACCACTGCAGTGAATGATTACGACTGGAGTTTGGTTAAAGGGAAGCCTTATCTATTACGCCTACTATATGGTATTTTAAGGCCAAAACATCAAATCCCCGGTATGGAATTGGCAGGAACTGTTGAAGCACTTGGTACAAACGCAAATTCGTTTAAAATTGGCGATGCCGTTTATGGAGACATCTCGGAATATGGTTTTGGCAGCTTTGCAGAATACGTCTGCATTAATGAAAAGGCCTTGACCCTTAAGCCCGAAAAAATGAGCTTTGAGGAAGCCGCTGCCATCTCACATGCAGCTATGTTGGCGATGCAAGGACTGGTTGATATTGGGGAGATTAAAAAAGGTGCGAAGATCCTGATTAACGGCGCGGGTGGTGGTGTGGGAACATTTGGCTTACAAATAGCAAAGTTATATGATGCCGAAGTAACCGGAGTTGATACAGGTGACAAATTAAAGATGATGAAGGAGCTTGGTTTTGATAATATCATAGATTATAAAAAAGAGGACTTCACTAAAAACAAACAGCGGTATGACCTGATCCTGGATGCTAAGACCACCCGCTCAACTTTCCAGTATTTGAGGGTATTAAACCCCAATGGCAAGTACGTAACCGTTGGTGGGTACCTGAACCGCCTTTTTCCGCTTATTATTCTAAAACCCTTGATTTCTATTATTAGCAAAAAGAGTGTCCATATCGTTGCCCTGAAACCAAATAAAGATTTGGAGTATATAAATGAACTTTTCTCTGCAGGCAAAATTAAACCAGTTATAGATGGACCCTACAAGCTAAGTGAAGTATCCAGGTTAATTCAGTATTTTGGTGAAGGAAAACACCAGGGGAAAATAATAATAAAGAATAAATGAAATAAATTACTGTAAATGAAACATTTAAGATCATTTTTTCTTGCAACTCTAATTGCTAACATTGCCCTTGGACAGATGACGGATAGTTTGGAAAATAAGGAGATGTCTAATTACCAAATAAACAGAAATGAATACAAAGATAAGCTCAGAGGTTTCTGGCTAGGTAGTTGTATTGCCAACTGGACAGGATTGCCAACTGAAAACGCGCGCATCGATTTCCCATTTTTCACAGATTCAGATTTTGGTCCTGATAAATATGATTATGTTCTGGACCAAAACCCATGGGGAGCCGATGATGATACGGATATTGAGTATGTCTATCAACATGCCATTGAAAAGTATAACAATTATATGCTTACAGGAGAGCAAATAAGTGCTGAGTGGCAAAAGCATATAGGCTTACCCAAACTATGGGTTTCGAATTTATCTGCTCTGGGACAGATGCAAAACGGTGCAATACCGCCTGATACTTCATTACCGGAAAACAACCCCATGTGGGATATGATAGATGCACAACTCACCACAGAGATTTTTGGTGCTTTTGCACCGGGCCGTCCTGATGTTGCCTTAATGATAGGACACATGCCGGTCAGAACTACGGCCTATATGCATTCTGAATGGGCGGCCGAGTTTTATATTATCATGTATTCACTGGCGGCTATAGTAGATCAGTCACTTTCCCGCAAAGATCAAATGATATGGATGGCAGAACAAGCCAGGAAGAGAGTTCCCAACTGGTCTTATATTGCCGATATGTATGATTTTGTTAAGGCAGCCTACGCTAATAATCCTGATAAGGACAACTGGGAAAAAACCCGTGATGAAGTGGCCAAACGTTATCAGCACTCCGTAAATGCCGGATATAAATACAAATACCCCTGGGATTCAGGAATTAATTTTGCTGCATCTATGGTAAGTCTGTTATATGGTGAAGGCGATTATAAAAAAACTATACGTATTGGCTCAATGTGTGGCTGGGACTCAGATAATCCTACTGCAACCTGGGGTGGACTTCTTGGTTTGCTATATGGATATCAGGAACTTCAGGTGCATTTTAATAAGACTGATTTCGCGGATGGCTATAATATAGCGCGTACCCGATTTAATATGCCTATTCCTCTCGATAATTTTACCAATATGTCTGAACGGGGAATTGATATTATAAATGACATTGTTGTTAATACTATGGGTGGTACAATTGAAGGTGATAACTGGATTATTCCTGAAATGAGCTCAGAAATTACAGTGGCATCTGTTCC
Organism: uncultured Eudoraea sp.; assembly: GCA_965364275.1. Lineage (GTDB taxonomy): Bacteria > Bacteroidota > Bacteroidia > Flavobacteriales > Flavobacteriaceae > Eudoraea. Next base: position 16,276 of record CBDTVT010000025.1, read on the forward strand.
CGAAACCAAAGTCTCCTGGCACACAATTGAAGACGATGACCCTAAATGGAAATATGAAGGATTTGAATCTCTTAACGAGAACTGGAATGCTTCAGGGGCCACCCTGGCAAAAGGTTATGCTAATTGTAGGGCTGAATTAAGTTTTAAAGGAACAGCAGTTCAGTATTACGCCTATAGAAGTCCCCGAGGTGGAGTAGTTAAAATCCTTATTGATGGTATTTTCTTAGGTGAATTTAGCCTGGAAGATCATTCAGGTATTCACGGCCAATACTATGTCAAAATTTTTGAAAAGCTTGACCTGAATTATGGGAATCATTCAATTCAAATAGTTGGTGATGCAAACGATACCGAAAAAACTATTGATATGCTCTCAATAATAGAGGATCCCAACTCCAAAGAATAATTCAATTGATAAAAAAATGTATAACCAAATGATTGCAAACAAAAAATTAAAAAGATGAGTAACACAGACAGCCGTACCTTAATTATACAAAGAGCATTTAATGCACCTATTAATTTAGTTTGGGATGCGTGGACACAGGCCGAACAAATTGCTCTTTGGTGGGGACCAAAAGGAATGCAGACCAAAGTAATCCAACATGATTTCAAAGTTGGTGGTAGTTGGAAGTATGTTATGACAATGCCAGACGGAAATGAATTTATAACTGAAGGTGTGTATTCAGAAATAGTTGAGCTAGAAAAAATAGTTTCATCCGCAGATTTCAAACCAATGACAGAAGGTGTGGAAATACAAGCCTTGTTTGAAGCAAAAGAGGAGAAAACCAATTTTATTTTTAAAGTTGTTCATCCAACCGTTGAATATTGCAAACAACAGGAGAAAATGGGCTTTTACAAAGGTTGGGGCTCCACTTTTGACAGGTTAAACGATTTCCTCCAGTTAGATTAACCCATTTTCCAAGCTATTCTCGGCACTTTGTTTGAGGTGTTACGAAAATTGTTGTTATTATACCGGGGCCATTTGAAAAAAATAGGAAAAAAATTGTTTTTATTTTTTTTAGCGGTTCGATCAGATATATTTGCACAAAATTGGATTAGTGATCCGTAACAGGCTAAAAAACCTTTTCTTCATTCTTTTCTTCCTGCCTGTTTGGATATATGCACAAACTGTAGAAGAACCACCGACCAAAAATGTAAACCAGCAGTTGCAGACCTGGATTTCGCTCAACAGTGTTTTCCAATTAACCAATCATTGGTCAGGTCTGGCCGACTTGCATATGCGGCGCAGCAATTTTGTAAAAGATCCGAGTTTTAATTTTATACGTTTCGGGGCTCGTTACAGCTTTAATGACAATCTAAAACTCTCCGGCGGCTATGCACACCTTTGGCTGGCCAAAGACGAAAACTGGACCCTTTATCAAAACGAAAACAGGATATACCAGGAGTTTATCCTGGCAGACACCTACCCTACTTTTAGCGGTTTGTTCAGAATACGTACTGAGCAGCGCTTTTTTAACAATGTGGAGGATGGGGTATCTTTGCAAGACAATTTTTTTATTAACCGCATCCGTTTCCTGTTTAGCATTAGCATCCCATTTAAACAGGGTAGTAAAACTTCATTTTTAGTCGCTAATGAAATCCACCTTAATTTCGGGAAAGAAGTGGTATTCAATACTTTTGATCAAAATCGTTTTACTGTAGGCATAAAACAAAAGCTCAGCCGGACGTGGAGTTTTGACTTTGGCTATATGATGGTCTACCAGCAGTTACCCAGTGGGATAGATTATAACCTGAACCATACCATCCGCCTGTTTTTTTACAGTAAGTTCGATCTTCGGAAAAATAAGGAAGAACAGATCAGGCACGGCCAAACCATAGACTAAAGCGTATTTTCCAATTGGCAATAGCAAAACGGATATTCATTTATCTTTTCATTTCTTCAATTTGATCACAATTGTCCTGAACTCTGAGAATTCTTGTACGTCAGAAAATAGAAGTATCGCTGAAAAATTTGTATCTTGTTAATCACTCCCCCTACAATACTAACCTTTAAATACAACAATAATGAAAACAAAACTGTTTGGACTACTAATGCTTGCGGTATTAACTCTCTTTGGCTGCAAAGAAAAAGAAATCGATGTGGTGGTAGTGGAAGCTGAGGCTCCGGATTCTGCGGACTTTGATAAAAAAGTGGCCGTAATTCGTGCTTTTTTTCAGGCACATAGCGACGAAGATATAGAGGCTCAAAGTGCATTACTCGCAGATGATATGAAATGGAGCCCTCCGGCTTATAACGGAAATCAATGGTTAGGCAAAGAAGAGCTTGTTGCAGCCTTAAAAGGCTATCATGATGGCTTTGACAATATTAAATATGCAGAAGGCATAGTAATGCCCGATTCTACAGCCAATGGCTTCTGGTCCGGCTCTATTTTTCCGGGACAAAATGCAAGCGCCAGCGCTAGTGTAATACGGGTATACGGCACCTGGACCGCCACCCATACAGAAAGCGGAAAAGAAATAGGAGTTAAATTTTTTAACCTTTCTTCGGTCAACGATGATGGGAAGATTGTACAGTCATCGGACTATTTTGATGTACATGGCCTTGCTGCTCAACTCGAGGAGGAAGAGTAAGCAAATTACATATTAAAATCAAAGGTGGTCGCTAATGTAGGCCACCTTTTTTATTGGCATCATAGATACATTTTGTAATAAATAAAAACTCCTGCCTAAAACTGACTTAAAAGCGATAAGGTAATTACGAGTGAATGTAAAAAAGCTTTTAGGAGTATTTGCTTTTAAAATTTACAAAAACTTAACTAGATTATCTCTGAATATACTGCTCTTAAACCTTATTTTAGTGAACCTAAACTCTAAAGGAACTATTAGTCAAAACAATTTATAACACAAAAAAAAATCTATGAAAACAGTAAATGCTTATGCCTCAAGTGATGTGGCCGGTAAATTAAATCCTTTCCAATACGAATTACCTGAATTAGGAACCGACCAGGTGGATATTAAAGTACACTATTGTGGAATTTGTCATTCAGATTTGAGTATGCTTAATAACGAATGGGGTATGACTCAATACCCATTTGTTCCGGGACATGAAATTGTAGGCGAGGTGATTGCTGTAGGTAGCGATGTAAAAAGTATTGAACCTGGAAATTTAGTAGGTCTGGGTTGGAATTCAGCCTCATGTATGCATTGCAAACAATGTATGGATGGGAGTCATCATCTTTGTGATACTGTAGAAGGAACTATAGTAGGGAGGCATGGTGGATTTGCCGATACTGTAAGAAGCCATTGGTCCTGGGCAATACCACTTCCGGAAGGTATCGACTTAAAAAAGGCCGGTCCCCTGCTCTGTGGCGGGATTACGGTATTTAATCCAATACTGCTGGCAGGTGTTAAAGCCACAGATCGTGTAGGGGTTATTGGTATAGGTGGATTAGGGCATATGGCACTGAAATTTTTAAATAAATGGGGCTGCGAAGTAGTGGCATTTAGCTCTAACCCTGATAAAAAAGACCAAATAATGGCCATGGGGGCAACCAAAATAGTTAATTCCAGAGATGAAAAAGAATTGGAGTCCATTGCAGGCAGTCTCGATTTTATTCTCAATACTACTAACGTCACCTTGGATTGGAATTCCTATCTAACCGCACTTGCTCCTAAAGGCAGATTTCACAATGTTGGTGCTGTATTGGAACCACTTGCCATTCCGGCTTTTTCCCTGATTATGGGTGAAAAATCTGTTGCGGGAAGTCCTTTGGGAAGTCCGGCCTTAACTCTAAAAATGTTAGAATTTTGTGTGCGGCATGATATTTATCCAATGGTAGAAGAATTTCCGTTGTCTGAAGTTAATGAAGCTATGGATCATTTGGAACAGGGTAAAGCCAGATATCGGATAGTTTTGAAAGTGTCTTAAAAATCAAGAAAACACATATAACATTTACTGCTTCGGGATCAATTATAAACAATTGATGCCGCTTGCATTTATTTTAATTTACATCGTTATTTTCTACCATAATTCCATCATAATTATCTAAATTATCAGCCGAAAAGGCCTTATGGCCTTCTTCGTAATTTAAATAAAACATAATGAAAGAAAAGATAACTCTATTGTGCCTTACCCTTGTGATGCTGTTTTCAGTGAATATATTCGCTCAGAATGCTCCCTTTGTTCCAACAGATTTTGCTGTACCCGATACCCTGGAGAATGGGCACTTTCGCATAAGGATGCTTACGGTAAATGATGTGGTCAAGGACTATGACGCGGTAATGACGAGCATTGACCATTTGCAACAAATGTACCCCATATCGAGCTGGCCAAGCAAAGACTTAACTTTTGAACAGGATTTAATAGATTTGGGATGGCACCAGAAAGAATTCCAAATGAGAAGTTCTTTTGCCTATACCGTAGTTTCACCAGATGAAAGTGAGGTTATTGGCTGCCTTTATATCAACCCTACAACAAAAGGTGATTATGACGCCAGAATAAGCATGTGGATTCGAACAAGCGTGCTCGATAAAGGACTCGACGCTATTCTTTTTAATTCTGTTAAAGACTGGATTAAAAAAGACTGGCCTTTTGAAAGTGTGGCCTATCCCGGAAGAGAAATTTCCTGGGAAGATTGGAAATCACTAAAATAATAGTTTGCTTTCGCTCCAACCATAAACCCTGTATAAATACCTTTTAATGAAATTATGAAAAATATATTTCTGATTATTCTTGCAAGCATCTGTCTGGGTTTTTTAAATGCCCAAACACCTAAATCCCCTTCTTTTGAAGATATTATTTCATTGAGATCATTTTATAATGCTGTGATTTCTCCAAACGGCAACCATATTGTATTTGAGTCCCAAGCTACAGATTGGAAAGAAAACAGGTATGACCGGGAATTATGGCTTTCAAAGAACGTAAATACCCCAATTCAGCTAACCAATAACCTTAAAGGCAGTAGTACTGGTCCGAAATGGTCACCAGACGGCAAATGGATCGCTTTTCTGTCCAAACGAGGTGAAAAAACACAAATACAGGCCATCGGTTTGGCCGGTGGAGAAGCGTTTCAGGTTACGCATACTGAAAACAATATTACTGCTTTTGAATGGTCTCCCGATGGTCAGAAAATTGCATTTCTTCAATCTGAAGACAAATCCAAAGTAGAAAAAAAACGTAAGGAAAAATTTGGAGGCTTTGCGGTGGAAGATGAGGATTTCAAATTAAAGCAGATTTGGGTAGCAGATTTTAAACCGAATCAATTAAGGCAAATGCTTAGGCCAGATCAGTTAAAAGATTCTGTTTATACTAAAAAACTCAAAGCTAAATTGTTACTAGACAGCGTAGCCTTTAGTGTTAATAGATTTAAATGGTCTCCGGATGGTAAAAAAATAGCATTTGAACATCAGCCCGACCCTTTAATAAACAGCTTTTTCAAAGCCGATATTTCGATTTATGATATGGCTACGAAAACGCACAAACTCCTGATAAATAATTTAAGTTATGATGGCCTTGTAGATTGGTCCCCCGATGGAAGCGCGATTCTTTATCAAACCAACCTCAACGATAGTATCTCCAATTATTATAAGAACGGGAAGCTATTCAGAATTAATACGGACGGCACTCAAAATAAACAATTAGCAGCAGATTTTGATGAGGAAATCTCCCGTTTAAAGTGGACCAAAAATGGAATATTTGGAATCGCATGGCAAAAGACTAAACGTCCTATATTAAGGATAAATCCGGAAAATGGGAAGACAAAAAAATTGGCGCTCAACTCTGAGAGAATCTGGAATTACTCCTTTTCAATAGATGGTAAAAAAATAGCGTTCGCGGCTTCAAATGACAATGATTTAACAGAGATCTACCAAGGGGATTACCCCTTGAAAGATTCAAGAAAAATTACCGGGTCAACTGCACAACTCAACAATTGGTTAGTGGCCAATAGTGAGGTTATATCCTGGAAAAGTGAAGATGGCGCAGTTATAGAAGGTGTATTGCACAAACCTCAGGATTATAACCCTGCTAAAAAGTATCCGCTCCTGGTAATCATTCACGGAGGACCTACAGGAATCTCTACCCCCGGCCCTACGCCTTCATATGTCTATCCTATGGTGCAATGGCTTAATAAAGGCGCCTTAATATTACGTCCAAATTACCGGGGTTCCGCAGGTTACGGAGAGAATTTCAGATCATTGAACGTTAAGAATTTAGGGGTTGGAGATGCCTGGGATGTATTATCCGGGGTGGCATATCTGGAAGACCAGGGTATTATAGACGGGAATAAAGTAGGCGCAATGGGTTGGAGCCAGGGGGGGTATATTTCTGCCTTTTTAACTACGAACTCATCTAAATTTAAGGCTATTTCCGTGGGTGCCGGAATTTCTAACTGGATGACCTATTATGTAAATACTGATATACATCCATTTACCAGGCAATATTTAAAAGGAACGCCTTGGAGTGATAAAGAAATTTATGAAAAAACGTCCCCGATGACTAACATCAATAAAGCTGCCACGCCAACATTGATCCAACATGGTGAATTCGACAAAAGAGTTCCTGTGGCAAATGCATATGAATTGTTTCAGGGTCTTCAGGATAAAGGAGTTGAAACAGAATTAATTATTTATAAAGGTTTTGGGCATGGAATAAATAAACCAAAAGAAAGACTTGCCGCTACATGGCACAATTGGAAATGGTTTGGGAAATACATTTGGGATGAAGAAATTGAAGTGCCCGAAGAATAAACAATAAATCATAATTAGTGACCATTGTACTCGTATAAAAGTATTATTATGGAAACGATAGCCGCAACAAAAGCGCATAAACTTAAATGGAGCTTATCTCATACCTTAATTCGTATTAATTAAGTATATTTCTGCTACAGAAAATTAAGGAGTGGTTTAGATTATTCTTATCATCTTTATAATTATTCACTAC
>CBDTVT010000026.1:0-23040 GCA_965364275.1 uncultured Eudoraea sp.
AATGCAATACGGGGCCTTGTGGAAAGCAAGGAGAATCCTATAGTTTCTATTCATGATCATGGTGCCGGCGGACATTTAAACTGTTTATCAGAATTAGTGGAAGAGACTGGAGGTAAAATTGATCTGGATAAGCTCCCCATTGGAGACCCTACACTTTCTGCCAAGGAAATTATAGGAAATGAATCTCAGGAACGCATGGGGCTCGTTATGGGTCCCGAAAATATGGATTTTTTACATAGAATTGCCGATAGGGAACGCTCTCCTATTTATGATGTAGGGGATGTTACCGGAGACAATAGATTCACCTTTGAATCCGAAACAAAAGGAATCAAGCCAATGGACCTTGAACTTTCCGATATATTTGGCAGCTCTCCAAAAACTATCATGGATGATATTACAGTCGACAGGAAATATCAGGAAACAGATTATAAAATAGAATTTTTTCACAACTATCTCGAACAAGTCCTTCAGCTCGAAGCTGTTGCCTGTAAGGATTGGTTAACAAATAAGGTAGACCGATGTGTTGGCGGCAAGGTTGCCAAACAGCAGTGTGTCGGACCTTTGCAATTACCCCTGAATAATTGTGGTGTCATGGCATTGGATTTTAAGGGCCGGGAAGGTATTGCCACTTCTATTGGTCATTCCCCGATAAGCGGATTAATTGATCCGGTCGCAGGTAGCAGGAACAGTATTGCCGAGTCCCTTTCAAATATTGTCTGGGCACCTCTAAAAGACGGCTTAAAATCGGTTGCACTCTCTGCTAATTGGATGTGGCCATGTAGAAACGAAGGAGAAGATGCCAGATTGTATGAAGCAGTAAAAGCTATATCGGACTTTGCCATTGAACTTGGGATCAATGTCCCCACCGGCAAGGATTCATTATCCATGAAACAAAAATACAAGAATGAAGAAGTTCTTGCTCCGGGAACAGTAATAATTTCAGCAGCAGCAAATTGCTCGGATATTACCAAGGTAGTAGAACCTGTATTTTTAAGTAGTGCTGGAAGTATTTATTATATTAACATCTCGCAGGATGCATATGAGTTAGGCGGATCTTCTTTTGCACAAACCCTCAATAGAATTGGTGATAAAGCCCCTACAATCAAAGAATCGACATATGTCATTAATGTATTTAACACACTTCAGGAATTAATAAAAGATGGCCAAATTGTAGCTGGCCATGATGTTTCTTCAGGCGGATTGATAACCACACTTTTGGAAATGTGTTTTGCCGATGTTAATCTGGGTGCTTCATTGGATCTTTCAAATCTGGCTGAAAAAGATACTATCAAATTACTTTTTGCCGAAAATTCCGGGCTGGTTTTTCAAGCCAAAGATGATTCGGTAGAAGTAAAAATACAGGAGGCTGGAATAGATTATAAGAAAATAGGGGAAGTTATCCAACAACCCGAATTGAAATTAAAAAATCAAGAAGTTGAAATAGGTTTGAATATTAACAGTTTACGGGATATCTGGTATAAAACGTCTTATCTCTTAGACAAAAGACAAACCTCTAATAATCTTGCCAAATCAAGATATGAAAATTACAAAAAACAACCTCTGAATTTTAACTTCCCTGCATATTTTCAAAATCATCATCCTGAAAGAAGTGCAGAAAATATAAAACGTCCGAAGGCAGCAATTTTAAGAGAAAAAGGCAGCAATTCTGAACGTGAAATGGCCAATGCAATGTACCTTGCCGGATTTGATGTCAAGGACGTCCACATGACCGATCTCATTTCCGGGAGGGAAGCCCTGGAAGACATTCAGTTCATAGGTGCAGTAGGCGGATTCTCCAATTCTGATGTTTTGGGAAGTGCCAAGGGCTGGGCAGGTGCGTTTAAATATAATGAAAAAGCAAGGCAATCACTTCTAAACTTTTTTGACAGAACGGATACTCTATCAGTTGGTATATGCAACGGATGCCAGCTTTTTATGGAATTAGGATTGGTGAATCCTGAACATGAAGTTCACGGAAAAATGACTTTTAACAATTCGCATAAGCATGAGAGCAGTTTTACCTCTGTGAAGATTGAAGACAATAATTCGGTAATGCTTGCTTCTCTTTCAGGAACATCTCTTGGGGTGTGGATATCACACGGCGAAGGGAAATTTAGTCTTCCATTGACCGAAGAAAATTACGACATTGTTGCTAAATATGGTTATAGTGACTATCCCGCTAATCCCAATGGAAGTGATTTTAATACCGCTATGATGTGCGATAAAACAGGAAGGCATTTGGTGACCATGCCACATATAGAGCGTTCTATTTTTCCATGGAACTGGGCATATTACCCCAAGGATAGTAACGATCAAATATCACCCTGGTTAGAGGCGTTTACTAACGCCAGAAAATGGATTGAAAAGCAAAACGAAGTATCTTGAATATTCGCAGGGCCAATCCAAAGGACGTACCAGCCATCGTAGAACTAATAGCTAACGATGAATTAGGCAGGTTAAGAGAAAACTTCAAAACTCCTTTACCTGAGCAGTATTTAAATGCATTTGACAAGATTAATTCTGACCAAAACCAGGAATTAATGGTAATGGTAAACGACTCCGGGGCTGTAATTGGCACTTTACAACTAAGCTTAATTCAATATCTAACCTATCAGGGAGGTATAAGAGCGCAAATAGAAGCTGTAAGAGTGCATGAAAATTACAGGAATAAAGGAATTGGGCAGGAGCTTATACAATGGGCCATAGATCGCGCTAAAAAAAGAGGAGCACATGTAGTGCAGCTTACTACGGATAAAAAAAGAGATACGGCCTTGAAATTTTATGAAAAACTAGGGTTCATTGCATCCCATGAGGGCATGAAACTTCATTTGCACTAAATAATTAATTGACCTTTTAAGATCATATTTATTCCAGGATCGTATTTTATTGTCAAATTATAAGAAATTAAGGTCTTTTTTTAGTAATCCTGCTTTATAATACCGTTCCCTTTTCTTATTTTGCAATTACCATTCAGAAACTGAGTATGCAAGATATAACCCGTCTCTTTGATTTTCCTTATTACCAATTAGAAAAATTTGATCTTAAGAATTCCCTTGTAACGAAATATAATGGGGAGTGGATCGCGACTTCTACCAGAGAGTATATAGATAAGGCAAATACAGTGAGCAGGGCTTTACTAAAATTAGGTGTAAAACCCAATGACAAGATTGCACTGATATCGTTGACCAACCGAACGGAGTGGAACATAATGGATATCGGTATTTTGCAGCTGGGAGCTCAAAATGTACCTATTTATCCCACGATTTCTGAAGAGGATTATGCTTATGTGCTTAATCATGCAGAATGTGTTTATTGTTTTGTATCCTGCAGTGAGGTTTATGAGAAAGTCAAGGCGGTTAAGGGTAAAGTTCCTTCCTTAAAGGAAATATACTCTTTTGATGAACTCGGGGACTGTAAGAACTGGAAAGAAATATTACAACTAGGAAAAGACGAGTCTAACCAGAGTGAAGTAGAAAAGCTTAAAGACTCCGTAAAACCAGAAGACCTGGCCACTTTAATTTATACCTCTGGCACCACAGGAAGACCAAAAGGAGTTATGCTCTCCCATGATAACATAGTGAGTAATACCCTGGAGAGTTCGTTCAGATTACCAATTGCCGACGGTGCAGTTAAAGCGCTTAGTTTCTTACCAGTTTGCCACATTTATGAACGAATGCTAATGTATTTGTATCAGTATAGAAGTGTTTCTATCTATTTCGCTGAATCACTGGAAACGATTAGTGAAAATTTAAAAGAAGTTGAGCCCCAAGTCATGACTGCTGTTCCCAGACTTATAGAAAAGGTCTACGATAAGATAATTGCAAAGGGCGCTGACTTAAAAGGCATAAAGAAATTCTTGTTTTTTTGGGCAGTAAAAGTAGGGCTTAGATATGAACCATATGGCCAAAACGGATGGTGGTATGAACAACAACTCAAACTGGCCCGTAAATTAATTTTTAGCAAATGGAAAGCCGGACTTGGGGGAAACCTTGATCTTATTGCATCGGGAAGTGCGGCCTTGCAACCCAGATTAGCCAGAATTTTTAATGCTGCTGAAATGGGTCTTATGGAAGGTTACGGACTTACGGAAACCTCTCCTGTTGTCTCAGTAAATGACATGCGCAATAATGGCTTTAAGATAGGAACTGTAGGCAAACCTATAGGACGTACTGAAGTAAAGATAGAAGCCGATGGTGAGATTTGCATCAAAGGGCCACAGGTGATGATGGGCTATTATAGAGATGACGTAAAAAGCGCTGAAGTACTAAAAAACGGCTTTTTTCACACGGGTGATATTGGTGAAATTGATGCCGATGGTTTCCTTAGGATTACAGACCGCAAAAAGGAAATGTTTAAAACCTCCGGAGGCAAATATGTGGCTCCTCAGGTATTGGAAAATCGGTTTAAACAATCCAGATTTATCGAACAAATTATGGTTGTTGGCGAAGGTGAGAAAATGCCTTGTGCACTGATCCAACCCAATTTTGAGTTCTTAGGGGAATGGGCTGTAAGACATAATGTTAATCTGGGAACCAATGCCGAAAGTGTTATAAATCCGAAAGTCCTGGCCAGATTTCAGGAAGAAGTTGATCACGCCAATGAAAAATTCGCTAAATGGGAAAAAATTAAACAGTTTAGACTTACCCCTGATGTCTGGGGTGTTGACGGAGGCCACCTCACCCCTACTATGAAACTTCGCCGGAAGATTATTAAAGAGAAGTATATGGACCTCTACAATCAAATATATGGGCACTAATAGTAGATGCTTCCTCTTATGGCAATCAGAACTACTTAATTTGACCTAAATTCCTTTTTAAAATCAACAACTATTCTTAAAAATTTATTATGCATGCATAATATATTTTTATATCTTTGAGGAACAATTGAAGATTTTATGAAGGATATAACAATAGATTATGCCTTGCGTGCTACCTGGCAATCCGTTGCTAAAATGTATAATGAAGAAGCCAAACACTTTGGCACAACAATGGCCGTTGGTTTTACTCTGTTAAGCATAGATCCTAAAACGGGTACCCCATCCACATCCCTGGGTCCTAAAATGGGAATGGAGGCCACTAGCTTGTCCCGAATACTAAAAAGTATGGAAGAAAAAGGGCTAATTATCCGTAGGCCTAATCCGGATGATGGCCGTGGCGTTTTAATACATCTTACCCCTTTTGGTCTTGAAAAGCGTGAAGATTCCAAAGATGTTGTTTTACGCTTTAATGATGTTGTTAAGCAAAATGTTAATGAGGGGAAGTTGAACAACTTTTTTGAGGTTATGCAAACCATAAACAACCTTATTACTGAGAAAAAAATATATAGTAGGAATACAAAATTAAATAATCATCATCAATGAATAAGCATATTAAAAAGGTAGCTGTTATAGGTTCTGGTATAATGGGTAGCGGAATTGCCTGTCATTTTGCAAATATTGGAGTTGAAGTCCTTTTACTAGATATTGTTCCCAGGGAACTTAATGAAAAGGAAAAATCAAAAGGACTTACACTTAAAGATAAAGCCGTTAGAAATAGAATTGTAAATGATTCCTTGGCAGCGGCTTTAAAATCAAAGCCATCTCCTATCTATCATTCAGGTTTCGCCGGTAGAATTGCCACTGGAAATCTTGAAGATGATATAGCGAAAGTAGGACAGGTAGATTGGATTATTGAAGTTGTAGTGGAACGCCTGGACATAAAGAAAATGGTATTTGAGAACCTCGAAAAACATCGAAGTCCCGGAACACTTATAACCTCCAATACATCTGGTATTCCAATTAAATTCATGAGTGAAGGTAGAAGCGATGATTTCCAGGAACATTTTTGTGGTACTCATTTCTTTAATCCCGCTCGTTATCTTAGGCTTTTTGAAATCATTCCGGGGCCGAAAACGAAACAATCTGTACTGGATTTTTTAAATAGTTATGGTGAAAAATTTCTTGGAAAAACATCTGTAATAGCAAAGGATACCCCTGCCTTTATAGGCAACAGAATTGGAATTTTTAGCATTCAGAGTCTATTTCATATGGTCAAAGAATTAGGGCTCACAGTAGAAGAAGTAGATAAGCTAACCGGGCCGGTAATTGGTAGACCAAAATCTGCAACTTTCAGAACCGTGGATGTTGTTGGGCTGGATACTTTAGTACATGTGGCCAATGGTATCTATGAAAATTGCAAAGATGATGAACGACATGAATTATTTCAGTTACCGGAATTTATCCAGACTATGTCTGATAACAAATGGCTGGGAAGTAAAACAGGTCAGGGATTCTATAAAAAGGTAAAGACCAAAGACGGGAAAAGTGACATTCTTAGCCTGGATCTGGATACTATGGATTACAGACCCAAAAAGAGAGCGAATTTCGCCACACTGGAAATCACCAAGCCCATAGATAAAGTTATTGATCGTTTCAAAATTTTGGTAAATGGCAAGGATAAAGCCGGCGTCTTTTACCGTAAAAGCTTTGCTGCGCTTTTTGCCTATGTTTCTCACCGTATCCCTGAAATAACAGATGAATTATATAAAATTGATGATGCCATGAAAGCTGGTTTTGGCTGGGAGCACGGTCCTTTCCAGATATGGGATGCCATTGGTTTGGAAAATGGCTTGAAAATGATTGCAGAAGAGGGGCATAGTCCGGCGACATGGATTCAGGAGCTTAAGGACTCAGGTGCCTCTTCATTCTACAGTATTAAGGATGGGGCCACCTATTTTTATGATATTCCGAAGAAGACCATGGCTAAGGTACCGGGCCAGGACGCTTTTATTATTTTAGATAACATAAGAAAATCGAATGAAGTATTTAAAAATAGTGGCGTTGTTATAGAAGACCTTGGTGATGGAATACTAAATGTTGAATTCCAATCTAAAATGAATACTATTGGCGGAGATGTATTATCTGGTTTAAATAAAGCAGTAGACCTTGCTGAGAAGGATTTTCAAGGGCTTGTTATCGGTAACCAGGCGGCTAACTTTTCCGTAGGAGCCAATATAGGAATGATATTCATGATGGCCGTTGAACAGGAGTACGATGAATTGAATATGGCTATTAAACACTTTCAGGATACAATGATGCGCATGCGTTATTCCTCTATCCCTACAGTCTCAGCTCCCCATGGTATGTGTCTGGGAGGTGGATGTGAGCTATCACTGCATGCTGATAAAGTTGTTGCTGCCGCTGAAACCTACATTGGATTGGTCGAATTTGGAGTTGGAGTCATACCTGGAGGTGGTGGTTCTAAAGAAATGGCATTACGAGCATCTGATATATTCAGAAAGAATGATGTAGAACTAAATGTGCTGCAGGAATATTTTCTGACTATTGGAATGGCCAAAGTGTCTACTTCAGCATATGAAGCATATGACTTAGGTGTCCTGCAAAAAGGAAAGGACATCGTTGTCGTAAATAAAGACCGGCAGATAGCAACAGCCAAGGCACAGGCGAAACTTTTAGCTGAAGGAGGTTATACCCAACCCATCAAAAGAAAAGATGTAAAGGTTTTGGGGAAACAGGCTTTGGGTATGTTCCTGGTAGGTACGGATTCTATGCAAGCAGGTCACTACATTAGTGAACACGATAAAAAAATTGCAGATAAATTAGCTTATGTAATGGCCGGAGGAGATTTATCTGAAGCAAGTCTTGTAAGTGAGCAGTACTTATTGGATTTGGAAAGAGAAGCCTTTTTATCGCTCTGTACTGAGAGAAAGACTTTGGAACGAATTCAGCACATGTTAAAAACAGGTAAACCACTTAGAAATTAAAAAAATGAAAACAGCATATATCGTTAAGGCTTACAGAACAGCAGTTGGCAAAGCACCAAGAGGATTATTCCGTTTTAAAAGACCCGATGAATTGGCGGCAGAAACCATAGCCTATATGATGAACGAGTTGCCACAATTAGATAAAAAAAGAATTGATGACGTTATTGTAGGCAATGCAATGCCCGAAGCGGAACAAGGACTTAATATGGCTCGCCTTATTTCCTTAATGGGATTAGAAATAGACGACGTTCCCGGAGTTACAGTAAACCGTTATTGTGCTTCAGGATTGGAAACTATAGGTATCGCTACTGCCAAGATACAGGCAGGCATGGCCGATTGTATAATTGCCGGAGGAGCCGAAAGCATGAGTTATATTCCAATGGGGGGGTACAAACCAACCCCCGATTACGAAATCGCCAAAGAAGGACATGAAGATTATTACTGGGGTATGGGATTAACAGCGGAGGCTGTAGCAAAACAATTTAAGGTTTCAAGAGGTGATCAGGATGATTTTGCATACAACTCTCATATGAAAGCCTTAAAAGCACAAAAGGAAAATAAGTTTCAGGAACAAATTGTGCCAATTGAAGTAGAACACACCTTTGTTAATTCTTCAGGCAAGAAAGAAACAAATACCTACACTGTGAATAAAGATGAAGGCCCAAGAGCAGATACTTCCAAAGAAGTTCTTGCCAAATTAAGACCTGTATTTGCAGCAGGAGGCAGTGTTACTGCAGGTAATTCTTCGCAAATGAGTGATGGTGCAGCTTTTGTAATGGTGATGAGTGAGGAAATGGTTAAGGAGCTAAAGTTAGAACCAATTGCCCGCCTGGTAAATTATGCGGCTGCCGGTGTAGAACCGCGCATCATGGGAATTGGTCCTGTAAAGGCAATCCCTAAAGCATTAAAACAAGCAGGTTTAAAACAGGATGCTATTTCCCTGATAGAGCTAAATGAGGCTTTTGCTTCTCAATCCCTCGCAGTTATAAGAGAACTAAATCTTAATCAGGATCTGGTTAATGTAAATGGAGGAGCCATTGCTCTGGGTCATCCTCTGGGTTGTACAGGAGCCAAACTTTCTGTCCAGTTATTTGATGAAATGCGTAAACGCGACATGAAAGGAAAATATGGAATGGTAACCATGTGTGTAGGAACAGGCCAGGGTGCAGCTGGCATCTACGAGTTTTTAAATTAATATCAATTAAAGAAATATAAAATGAGTACGGATACAATTAACAAAGATATCTTACGAGGTGGTCAGTTTTTGGTTAAAGAAACAAATTGTGAAGATATTTTTACGCTTGAAGATCTGACCGAAGAGCAAAAAATGATGCGTGACAGCACCAAGGAGTTTGTAGATCGTGAACTGTGGGCGCATTGGGAAAGATTTGAGAAAAAGGATTATGCCTTTACCGAAGAGTGCATGCGCAAGGCCGGTGAACTAGGTCTTTTAAGTGTTGCTGTTCCCGAGGCATATGGGGGTCTCGGTATGGGATTCGTTTCTACAATGTTGGTATGTGATTATATTTCCGGCGCCACAGGTTCATTTAGTACGGCCTTTGGAGCGCATACGGGCATAGGTACTATGCCAATCACCCTTTATGGTACAGAAGAGCAAAAAAAGAAATATGTGCCTAAACTGGCATCAGGTGAATGGTTCGGAGCTTACTGTCTTACTGAACCAGGTGCAGGATCAGATGCAAATTCCGGAAAAACCAAGGCTGTATTATCCAAAGACGGAAAGCATTATCAAATTAGTGGCCAAAAAATGTGGATTTCCAATGCGGGTTTCTGTAAATTATTTATTGTTTTCGCCAGAATAGAAGACGATAAAAATATTACAGGCTTTATAGTTGAAAATGATCTTTCAAATGGAATCACTCTGGGAGATGAAGAAAAAAAATTAGGAATTCACTCCTCCTCCACCCGTCAGGTATTTTTTAGCGATACCAAGGTCCCTGTTGAAAATATGTTGTCTGAGCGAGGGAATGGTTTTAAGATTGCAATGAACGCTTTGAATATTGGAAGAATTAAATTAGCTGCAGCTTGTCTGGAAGCTCAAAGGAGAGTCCTTGGTGAGGCAGTTAATTACGCCAACGAAAGGATTCAATTTAAAACTCCTATCATAAATTTCGGTGCTATTAAAGCAAAGATTGCGCAAATGGCAACGAATGCCTATGCGGGAGAATCTGCATCTTACAGGGCGGCTAAAAACATAGAAGATAGAATAGCCATACGTGTTGCTGAAGGTAATTCACACCAGGAGGCCGAACTAAAAGGCGTGGAGGAATATGCGATAGAATGTTCTATACTAAAAGTGGCAGTATCTGAAGACGTTCAACAAACAACAGACGAAGGTATCCAGATCTTTGGCGGAATGGGTTTTAGCGCAGATACACCAATGGAATCAGCCTGGAGAGATGCGCGTATAGCACGTATTTATGAAGGAACCAATGAAATAAACAGGATGTTAGCGGTTGGTATGCTGGTAAAAAAAGCAATGAAAGGCCATGTAGATTTATTGGGCCCTGCAACTCAGGTGGCTGATGAACTTATGGGAATACCGTCCTTTGATACTCCTGATTATTCTAAGCTCTTTTCGGAAGAAAACGATATGATAGCGCGACTGAAGAAAGTGTTTCTGATGGTTGCCGGAAGTGCAGTACAAAAGTTTGGTACTGATCTGGAAAAACACCAGCAGGTATTATTGGCTGCATCAGACATATTGATAGAAATATATATGGCCGAATCTACTATCCTTAGAACTGAGAAAAATGCCCAAAGATTTGGGGAAGAGAAACAAGCTACACAAATTGCAATGTCCAGGCTTTATTTATACAATGCAGTTGATATAGTGATTCAAAAAGGCAAGGAAGCAATAGTTTCATTTACAGATGGCGATGAACAACGTATGATGCTTATGGGATTAAAACGATTTACTAAGTACACCAATCAGCCTAATGTTGCAGCACTCCGAATGCAAATTGCGGAGAAGGTGGCTTCAGATAATGCCTATAGTTTTGATTAAGTGGTATCAATTTATTTTGGAATAGAAAAACCGCTCAATAGAGCGGTTTTTTAGTAAGTAAGAATATCCTTAAATAGCTTTTTGTTTAATTCTGTGATTTTAGAACACCATAGCTTGCTGAATAGTTTAACATCTGTTCTTCGAAACTTACAGGCTGAACTAGTTCAACTTCAATAATTTCACCTTCTTCATTAGCCGTTGGGACCAGTACAGGGTTAACAAATCCGCTATAAGGTGCAGACTCAAATTGCGCATTTCTATCCAGTACTTCGGCGTGTAATGCCTGATCTACTTTAACTCCATAACCTTCTACCAATTCCTGAGCAGCTTTAAAATCGCCTTCAGACTTTATCCTTTGAGTTTCACGCAATAATTCTCCAAATAATTCACGTAATTCCTCGTAGTCATTGATATTGTAATATGTCTTGCCGTCCCTGGATAGTATTTCTATGACATTGTTAGGCTTACCTTTTTCAAATGCCCAGGCTGATACCCACTGTCTGTTCACCATATGATCCTCTTCCACATCATCTCCCAATTCTAATCTTATCAATTGGGTAACCAGACCATTTCTTATATACTCATCATATGAGGCTTTAGCGGTTTCTTCCCAGTTTTCTACCAGACCCAATTCCTCTAGTTTAGGGTCCATAACAAAATACAGTCCTACAAGGTCTGCTCTGCCTTCTTCTATAGTTGATCTATAATTTTTTAAGGTCTCCTTAGGTTGTCCAATACCCGGATTTATTTGTCCTGAAGCATGACCTATTACTTCGTGCAATGCGGTATGTAATTTATCTGCCAGTTTACCGTATTTTTCTTCAAGCCTGATCTCCTCTTCATCATTGGCAAACTCTTTTAATCTGCCACTGCCTCCGGCATTACTATAAGCATCAACTATATTTCCTAATGACACAGACTTACTTCCATGTTGCTGGCGGATCCAATTATTATTAGGGAGATTTACCCCGATTGGAGTACTTGGGGAGGCATCACCCGCCTCTCCGGCAACATTAACTGTCTTATAAGAAACCCCAACCACATTGTCTTTTTTATGCTCTTCCATTAAGGTAGAATTATCTTCAAACCATTGCACATTTTCCGAGAGTACAGCCATTTTTCTTGACATATCAAAATCATTTATCTCAATTATGCTCTCGTAAGATCCCCTATAACCCATAGGGTCATTATAAACTTCTATAAAGCCATTTATCCAATCTATATTTCCCTGAGTGGAAGTCGCCCATTCTATAGAGTACTTATCCCATGCATCTAGACTTCCAGTTTTGTAATAGTCTACCAGTAATCCTAAAGTCTTAGCTTGTCTTTCGTTTTCGGCTACAGTCTGAGCTTTTTCCAACCATTTTATTACTTCGTCTATAGCAGTACCATACAAACCGCCTGATTTCCATATCTTCTCTACCACTTTCCCATTCTCTTTCACAAGAGTAGAATTTAAACCAGTTTCTATCGGCCGACCCTCCGGGCCCTTATATGCCGTTTTATAAAATAAATCCACATCCGCATCTGTGATATCTGGAGAATAAAAATTAACAGCAGAGGAAGCCACATTATCTACTCCTTTTTTCTTATTCACC
Organism: uncultured Eudoraea sp.; assembly: GCA_965364275.1. Classification (GTDB taxonomy): domain Bacteria; phylum Bacteroidota; class Bacteroidia; order Flavobacteriales; family Flavobacteriaceae; genus Eudoraea. The sequence continues at coordinate 12,388 of CBDTVT010000026.1, forward strand.
TTTTTGCTATCTACTTCATTAAAAATAACTTCAAAAGCCTCTCCTTCCAGTTCCGTATTTGTTTCTGCAAGTAAATAATTTAAATATTCTTTAGAAAAATCGGGTTTTATTTTATCATTGGAATAATGATGATGAATTCCGTTGGAGAACCATACACGTTTTAAATACACCTCAAATGAGTTCCAGTCAAAGGTCGATTTATCACCCGTAAATGTGGTGTAAATGTTTTCCAGTGCCGTCCTTATTTTAAGATTATGCCTGTAATTCTGATCCCATATAATGTCCCGACCAGCTAAACCAGCTTGTGTTAAATAATAAACTAATTTTTTTTCTTTTAAGGTAAGTTCTTGAAAAACCGGAACCTGATAACGAAGTACTCTTATGTCTGCAAACTGATCTACTACGTATTCAAAATCCTTGTCAGTGACCAAAATAGTCTCCTCTGGCATTACTTTTTCCTTACAAGACCACAATACTAATATTACAAGAAAACTACTTACAAGATGTTTGAATTTCATGATTTTATACCTTTTAATTTAACCCTACAAATTTAGCGAAACATTACTGATTTGTTATACTTGTTAGACACAAGTTTCAATGTCTGTTATCCATTTTCTTAACTTGTGAATTAAAAAAGTAAGTCTTGTTTAAAACAAGCTAACTTTCTAATTTTAAAGTATGGACAAACAACTTTTAAAGGCTGCTTATTCCCCGGAGGATTTTAGACAAAACGGGCATCAATTAATTGATCTTCTGGCTGATCATCTGGATAAAACAATTAATAAACCTTCATCAAAAGTTATCAATTGGGAAATTCCTTCGGAACAATACAAATTCTGGAATAACTTTCTTTTAAATGGAAAATCTTCCGATCTCAATAATGAAATTTTAAATCGTAGCATACACCTGCATCATCCTCATTATATGGGTCATCAGATAAGTCCTGTTGCGCCAGTTACTGGTCTGACAAGCCTCTTAAATGCGATACTCAACAATGGTATGGGGATCTATGAAATGGGAATGGCGCCAACTGCAATGGAGCGTGTTGTAGTTGAACAATTATGCAAGGAAATTGGATATAGCAAAAAGTCCGATGGATTTTTAACTTCGGGTGGGACATTAGCAAATCTCACAGCCCTTCTAAGTGCCCGTAATAAAAGAGCCGGGAATGATGTTTGGGAAAAAGGCAATTCCAAAAAACTGGTAATAATGGTATCTGCGGAAGCCCATTACTGCATAGACAGAGCTGCAAGAATCATGGGATTAGGGAAAAAAGGAATTGTAAAAATACCTGTTAACGAAAATTTTGCTTTAAAAACAGAGGTATTGGAAAAAACTTACATCAAGATTATTAATGACGGGTATGAAGTTATGGCTATTGTAGGAAGTGCACCTTCCACTGCTACGGGTATATATGACGACCTGGATGCTATTGGGGATTTTGCTTTGGAGAAAGGAATTTGGTTCCATATTGATGCAGCGCATGGGGGCGGAGCTATATATTCTTCAAAATACAAGTCATTGCTAAAGGGGATGAAGAAGTCTGATTCTATTGTTATTGATGGTCATAAAATGATGATGATGCCCTCAATTACAACGGCTTTGTTGTTTAGGGAAGGTCAGGACTCACATAATACCTTTAGGCAAAAAGCAGACTATTTATTACAGGAGTCGGAGGAGGAAGATTGGTATAATCTTGCAAAGCGAACTTTTGAATGCACAAAATACATGATGAGTCTTCATTGGTATACTTTACTCAAAATTTATGGTAAAGATATATTTGATGAGTTCGTTACAACACTATATGATCTGGGACATAAGTTTGGTGAGATAGTAGAAAATGATCCATTCTTTGAAATAGCAGTAAAGCCAATGTCTAATATCATTTGTTTCAGATTTATCAATAATGACAGAGATCTCCCAAGTCTTAATAAAATCAATGCAACAATTCGGCAAAAACTCCTTGAAGAAGGTGAATTCTATATTGTACAAACAAAAATTAAAGGAATTATTTACCTAAGGGCTACTATTATGAATCCTTTCACTAATGAAGAACATTTTAAGGAATTGCTTGAAAACATTAAAAGAAAAGCTATTCTTTTATTTAATGCATAAATCATTTAATTTGAAATCACATAGCCTTCAATTACTGGCTAATTGTTAGCGCATAGACTCTAAAACTTTTTCCTCACTGGCCTTGTTGGCAAAATTAACAGCACATTCTATTAAGGCCAAATGCGAGTATGCCTGTGGGAAATTCCCCAGTAACCTTTTTGTTTTGAAATCAATATCTTCACTAAAAAGCCCTAAATGATTACTATAGCTTAATAACTTATCAAAAAGCTGTTGTGCTCTTTCTTCTTCTCCTATCTTAAACAGGCTGTTAATAAACCAGAATGTACAAATAGTAAATGAGGATGAAGGCAATCCAAAATCGTCTTCATTCTTATATCTGTATAGCAATCCATCATTGCTTAACTCTTTTTCTATTGCCAATACTGTGCTTACAAATTTAGGGTCCTTGGCAGGAATAAATCCATAAGACTCCATCAACAAAATAGAGGCATCTAAGTGGGTAGATCCATAAGACTGGGTAAAAGCATTCACTTCACTGTTCCAGGAATTCGAATAAATATCTTCTTTTATTTCCTGTTCTAATTTTACCCATTTTTCAAGTTTCCGGGTTTTCTTTAGTATCCTGGCAACTTTTACTGCCCGATCTATGGCCACCCAACAAAGCACTTTGGAAAAAGTGAAGTGCCTTTCTTCTGTTCTCAGTTCCCAAATCCCCTTATCGGCCTCTTTCCAATGCCTTGATACTATCCAGACAATGCCTTTGGTTATTCCCCATAATTCTTCCCCATTCTCTATATTGGTGCTAAATTTGACCAATTGGGCGTGAATTACATCCATTAGAATGCCATACATATCATTTTGCTTTTGCTTATAAGCAGCATTACCTACGCGCACCGGTTTGGAGCCCTTATATCCGCTTAAGTGATCAAGAGTCTCTTCGGTAAGGTTTTTTTCCTTGTTTATGCCGTACATTATCTGGAGTTTCTCGTCTTTATCCGGAATAAGATCAATAATAAACTGGAGATACCTCACGGCGACGTTCTTATGTCCTAATTGAGCCATAACTTTAATAACCATTGAAGCATCCCTAATCCAACAAAAACGATAATCCCAATTTCTAACTTCTCCTATAGTCTCCGGTAATGAAGTTGTGGCAGCAGCCAGGATTGCACCGGTTTTATCATAGCTCAATAATTTGAGTGTTATGGCACTTCTTGTAATTTCCTTATTATATTGATTGTATGTTGGCGTTCTATTGGTCCAGTTTAACCAATAGACTTTGGTGTTTTCAAGATCCAAATAAATTTTTCTTGTAGTGGGTTGTAATATCTTTTCGTTATACCCCAATAGAAAGTATCCATTTTTAGTGACTTCGAGCTCCCGTCCTTCCAGTACTGCATTTTTGTTGAATGAAGTATATAAAAAGATTGTATCAAATTTTAGGTTATCTGTAAGACTAACAATAAAGTTCTTTTTTACATAAGACCGGGTCTCCCCCAGGGCATACTCTAGTTTTGGATCATAGAGCACTTTGAATCTGGGCTTCCCTTTTATGTATCTCACATGGCGTGCTAATTCGGGTGGTGCGTGATAGCTTCCATTTTCTGCATAATACCTTGGCATAAAATCGTGCAGTTCAAACGTATTGTCTCCATCTGAATAACTGGTAATCAGAACAGCCGTATTTTTCTTATATCGCTGGCTTATTGAGTACTCTTCTGAAACATGAATTTCAAAACTTCCCCCAATTTTTTCATCAAGTATCTTTGCAAAAACCGATGAGGAATCAAACTCAGGCAAACAACACCATTCCAGGGAACCAGTTTTGGAAATTAATGCTGCACTCCTGCAATTTCCGATAATACCATAATCTAAATTGTCCATAATTAAATTATCCGCTAAAAGTTCCTTATTAATTGTTATTGCACTGCAATTTGCCGAAATTTAGAAAAATAAAAATCAAATCCCCATAATTTTATTCAATACATGAGCAAAACTATCATAATCTCAAATAGACTGCCCGTTCAATTGCAAATTAGCAATGGGAGCATTAATGCAATACCAAGTGTTGGAGGTTTGGCAACCGGTATGAAATCTGTTCATTCGGGAGGAGATAGCCTTTGGATTGGGTGGAGTGGCCTTACCGATGAGGAAATTCCAATGGAACTGACCGCTAAAATAGATAAAGCACTTGCAGAACATGGTACTTCGAAGGTTAACCTAAATGAGGAGGAGGTTAACCGATTTTATTTTGGATTCAGTAATCGTACGATCTGGCCTTTATTTCATTATTTTTTAGAATATGCTGAATTTGAATTAGATAGCTGGCTCACCTATAAGTCAGTTAACCAAAAATTTGCCGATGCAATAATAGAAAAGGCTGGTGAAGATGATACAATTTGGATACATGATTACCAATTGATGCTGGTGCCGAAAATGGTTAGAGAAAAGCGCCCCAATTTGTCAATTGGCTTCTTCCTTCATATTCCTTTTCCATCATACGAGATTTTCCGGACATTACCATGGCGTGAAGAAGTTCTGGAAGGCTTATTAGGTTCAGATTTAATAGGTTTTCACACCTATGATTATGAACGTCACTTTTTAAGTTCCGTGAGAAGGTTATTAGGTGCTGAAGTTAGTTTTAATGATATTTATGTGGATAACAGAATAGTAAAAGCAGATTCTTTTCCCATGGGAATTGACTATAAAAAATTTAGTGATGCAGCCAAAACACATCAGCAGAATAGTGAATCGCAGCAATCTGATCTACAACGCAGGCTTGATCTTCATAAAAAATCAAGTCCGGATGCTAAGTTAATTGTATCTATTGATCGTCTGGATTATAGCAAAGGAATAGCCAAGCGTTTACATGCATTTAAATACTTTCTGGATAAATACCCCGAATACAAAGAAAAGATCAGGCTTATAATCTTAGCAGTCCCTTCACGCTCCAATGTCCCACAATATCAACTTTTAAAAAAGGAGATTGATGAACTTGTAGGTCGTATTAATGGAGAATTATCAACGGTTAGCTGGACGCCTATCTGGTATTTTTACAGATCACTTCCTTTTGAAAACTTGATTGATTTATACACTTCGAGTGATATTGCCTGGTTGACCCCCATCCGGGACGGAATGAATCTGGTTGCTAAAGAATATATTGCGACACGAACAGATAAAACCGGGGTTCTTATTTTGAGTGAAATGGCAGGTTCTGCCAATGAAATGAATGAAGCTTTACTTATTAATCCAAATAATTTTGAACAGATTGCAGATGCCTTATTCATGGCTATAAATATGCCTGAATTAGAACAGCAAAGAAGAAATACGATACTTCAAAAACGTCTTGAACGCTATAATGTAGAGAAATGGGCCAATGATTTTATGAACTCACTACAGGGCCAGAAAGACCGGGATATGGCCAATGTTTCAAAACGCCTTACTGAAACCCGGTTAAAAAGCGTTCTTCAAGATTACGGTAAAGCTAAAAAGAGGCTATTTTTCATTGACTATGATGGTACATTAACCGGTTTTAAAATTGATCCACAAAAAGCAAGTCCGGATAAAGAGTTATATAATTTGCTAGACCAACTAAACGAAAAGGAAGGCAACGATATCTATTTAATTAGCGGGCGAGATAAAGAAACTTTTACACGCTGGTTTTTGCCCAAAAAATATAATATGATAGTGGAGCATGGGGTTTGGATTTCAGAACAAGGTGAAGATTTTAAAATGCTGGAAAATGTTAAAAAAGACTGGATGGAAAAAATATATCCGGTATTGGAATCATTTGTGGACAGAACTCCTGGTTCCTTTATAGAAGAAAAGAATTATTCCCTGGCCTGGCATTATAGAAATACCGATCCCGACTTTGGAGCCAATAGGGCCACTGAATTGAATACAGTACTTACGAGTCTTATTGGTAATGATGATATAAGCGTACTAAGCGGCAACAAAGTAATGGAAATTAAGAGTAGTAATGTAAATAAAGGCAGGGCAGCTTTACGGGTATCGGCACAGAAGGATTATGACTTTATTTTTGCCATTGGGGATGATTGGACAGATGAATTTATGTTTCAGGAACTTCCTGAAGAGGCAGTGACCATTAAAGTAGGGATGCAAAATACCCAGGCTAAATATTATGTTGAAAGCGTTTCGCGAGTACGAAGTATATTGGAAAAGTTTATTTAGTAGTTATCATACTTGTTATGTCTAAAATTACTTAGCATGTAGTAATAAAAACAGATATATTAGAAAAATAATAATATGACTATACTGATTTTTATTTTTACACCTATGCCTTGTTTAGTTTTAGGACAAAAAGCAAATGTATCTTTTCTGAGTTAATTTTGGATTTAACATTATTAGGATAGCTAATTTGTAAACATTCCTGATCCTAGTCGTATTTTAGTTGAATTAATTGGAAACTAATCCCTCGTAAATTTTATAGACTATGAAAATATATTCTACTTTCTTACTATTAGTCTTTTCGGCTTTTACCTATTCTCAAAGTGATTCTCACTTATATGAGATCATTGATAATGTTTCATCTGAGCGTCTAAAAAATGATGTGACAACCCTGACGAACTTTGGCACGAGACATACACTAAGTGATACAACCTCAGCGACGAGGGGGATTGGGGCAGCAAGGCGCTGGATAAAAAGCGAATTTGAAAAAATCTCCGATAGTTGTAATAACTGCCTGGAGGTGTTTTACCAAAAAGATTTAGTTAAAGAGGGTGAGAATGCACGTATTGTCCATGATGTTTGGGTAGTAAATGTTGTCGCAATCCAACGCGGCAGTAAGTACCCCAATAAGTTTATTATTATGAGCGGTGATATTGATTCCAGGGTTAGTGATCCTACCAATTTTACTTCAGATTCCCCTGGAGCGAATGACAATGCCAGCGGTATGGCCGGTGCCATTGAAGCCGCCAGGGTACTAAGCAAATACAATTTTGAGAGTAGTATTATTTATGTAGGATTATCGGGTGAAGAGCAAGGACTTTTCGGAGGAAAAGGTCTTGCAGCTTATGCCAAACAAAACGGATGGGAAATTTTGGGAATATTGAATAATGATATGATTGGCAATATAAGTGGTGTAGACGGGGTGGTTAGTAATCGTGATTTTAGAATTTTTTCAGAACCCGTGCCTCCCACCGAAACAGAACAGCAGCGCAAAGCAAGAAGATTCTATGGCGGAGAAGTAGATGGTATTTCCCGGCAACTAGCAAGATATGTTTATAAAACTACAAAAATGTATATGCCGGAAATGAATCCAATACTAATTTACAGACTGGATCGTTTTGGAAGAGGTGGACACCACAGACCATTTAATGATGCCGGTTTTGCCGGTATCCGAATTATGGAAGCGCATGAAAATTATACCCAACAACATCAGGATATCAGAATGGAAAATGGAATAGCTTACGGCGATGTATTGGAACATGTAAATTTTGAGTATGCAAAAAAACTCACAGCAGTTAACGCTATAAATTTGGCGTCAATTGCCTCTGCACCCCCTGCACCGGATGAAGTGCAAATAGGTGGTATTGTGCAAGCTTCGGTAAAATTAAAATGGAACAAGTCTGAAGGAGCCACTGGTTACAAGATTTACTGGCGTGATACCACATCACCTACATGGGATCACAGTCGTTATGTTGGAGATATTGATTCCTTCACATTAAATGGAATAGTCATTGATAATTCCTTTTTTGGCGTTGCAGCCGTTGGAGCCAATGGACATGAAAGTATTATTGTATTTCCAAATCGAATTTTTAGAGAATAACAAAACATTATGAATAGAAGAAACCTTCCCCGAGTCTTTATCTTCATCATTTTGCTTACAGCTTTTTTGAATTCCTGCCAATCCGGAAAGGAAGCGGACAAAGAAGCTATAAACCGGCTTTATTTACCCGATTTAAACCAGCTCTATGAAGATTATGAGCAATTAGACAGTACCGGGGCATACAATACTTTTGCATATAAGTTGGTAAATGCCAATAGAGATCTGAATTCTTCAGAATTATATATAGAAGCGGCATCACTATATGCTCAGGCCGGACAATTAGATTCTGTGGCTATTTTATTGCATAAGGCTATAGATAATGGGATGGCCAACCCAAAAATAATCTCGAAGCTTCACGGTGTAAAAAATAATATGGATACTCCTTTATGGAGAAGCCTGCAACCGAGATTAGACTCCATACAATTGGAGCTTCAGGACGTTTCTCATTACAGTATGGAAATAGGTTCAATGACCCTTTTTTGGGACTATTTTGAACGAGCTGTAAAAGATACAGCCAATGCCAAAGATATCTTTAAAGAATTTATTTTTAAAGGTCCAAGAGAGTTGCGTGATTTTTATGTAGTGCGCTACATAAATTTGAACAATATGTATGGACAAATGATTAATGCCTCACCGGATTACTTTCATTACTTAAAAAATCAATTTAATCCGGATAGCACTAACGCCTTAAAATCAAAAACTGCCGGATGGATGCGTAATTTTAAAAATATTTATCCTAAAGCCGTTTTTCCAAAAGTATTTGTCGTGCCCGGTATTTTAAACTCTGGCGGAACAGCAACTGAAATGGGAATGTTTATTGGAGGTGATATGTATGGCAAATCTGACTCAATGCCAACCGCAGGATTAACCAGTTGGCAAAAAGAAGCTATCATGAAGGTTTCAGACCTTCCGGGACTTACAATACATGAATTAATGCATTTTCAACAAAATTATCAGGATACCAAAAATAATGAAACGGTTCTTGCTCAGGTGATCGGTGAAGGAGTATGTGATTTTCTAGTGGAATTGTGTTCGGGGGAAGAATTAAAGAATTCCAATCTTATATATCTTAGTGATGAAGAAAATGAACAGAAAATTATGAATGATCTTAAAAACGATTTGTTTTCGGAGGACAATTCTAAATGGCTATATAACGGAGGTTCAATTGATGACAGGCCTCATGACCTTGGATATACCGTAGGATACCTAATTTCCAAATCATATTACCAACATGCTGAAGATAAGCAGCAGGCAATATTTGAGCTTTTAAACACAAATGACTTTCTATCTATTCTTAAGGGAAGTGATTATACTTATCTCCTGCAAATGGACCTTTAATTTAATAGTTCTTATCTTATAAAAGCAAATATCATTTATGTGCCATTCTCCTTTTTATTAATATTCACATATCGACAGAAAAAAGTAAAGTAGAATCAAAAACTGCTACGACTAAAAGGGGCTTAATAAAATAGCCATTGAAAATAGGTATTGCATATAAATTTTTTAATATGATTAGATTTTTACTTCTTGCCGTGATACTTCTTATAGTTTTGCCTGCTTATTGTCAGGCACCACTTTTTACTGCGCAAGACACCCTTAGAGGAAGTATTACTGCTGAAAGGGGATGGTGGGATTTGAATTATTACAAACTCGATATTGAAGTTAATCCGGAGGAGAAATATATTTCGGGAAGCAATACCATCAGATATAAAGTATTAAGTGAAAATCAGGTTATTCAAATAGACCTGCAATCCCCACTTACCATAACAAAAATAACTCAGGATGGTTATGATCTTATTTTTAATTCCATAGGGAATGCACACTGGGTAACTCTTTTAAAACCGCAAGAAGTTGGCGAATACAATGAACTAATCGTATCCTATTCCGGGCATCCAAAAGAAGCTGATAATGCTCCATGGGATGGAGGGTTCTCCTGGAGTACAGATCAAAATGGCAATCCATTTGTGGCAACTTCCTGTCAGGGTCTTGGAGCTAGTGTCTGGTGGCCCAACAAGGACCATATGTATGATGAAGTGGATAGCATGGCCATTAGCGTAACTGTTCCAAAAGATCTTATGAATGTTTCCAATGGTCGTTTAAGAGAAATTGAAGAAGGGGAGAATTCTAAAACTTACCATTGGTTTGTGGCTAATCCTATTAATAATTACGGTGTAAACGTAAACATAGGTGACTATGTCGATTTCGGAGAAACCTATGAAGGAGAAAATGGACCATTGAGCATGGACTATTACGTGTTAAGAGATAATCTAGTTAGAGCCGAAAAACAGTTTAAACAAGCAGGCCTGATGATGGAAGCCTTTGAATATTGGTTTGGCCCCTACCCTTTCTATAAAGATGGGTATAAATTGGTAGAAGTCCCCTATCTGGGGATGGAACATCAAAGTTCTGTGACCTACGGAAACAAGTTCCAGAATGGATATCTTGGAACTGACCTTTCCGGGAGTGGTTGGGGACTAAAATTCGATTTTATTATTATTCATGAATCAGGTCATGAATGGTTCGCCAATAATATTACCTATAAAGATATTGCAGATATGTGGATTCATGAAAGCTTTACGGCCTATTCAGAAAACCTCTATTTGGATTATTATTTTGGCACTGAAGCTTCAGCAGAATATGTTATTGGTACCCGAAAAAGAATTCGGAACGACCGCCCTATTATTGGTATATATGGAGTTAATTATGAAGGATCTAGGGATATGTATTATAAAGGCGCGAACATGTTACATACGCTTCGGCAACTCCTGGAAGATGATGAAAAATGGAGG
>CBDTVT010000027.1:0-22923 GCA_965364275.1 uncultured Eudoraea sp.
TTCTATTCATAATGGTGGCTTTGGCACTTTATATTATTTTAAAGTTTCAGTCGTATGACATCATCGATACTTCACTTTTAGATGAGAATGCGGAATTGACAAATTTCGTTCTTAAATATTATAATATTTTTATTCTGATCATGTGTCCTGTAAACGGACTTTTCATTTGGTTGCTATTTAAAACATATGGATTTAATTATGTTGAAAACTTGGTTTTGGCATCCTATTTAAGCGGACAACATATGCTTTACAATTGTATTACGCTACTTATTATAATCCTGATTCCTTCATCGAAAGTAATTTTAGGTCCTTTTTTCGGCATTTTATTGATGTTTTGGTATGTTATGGCACTGCTTCAATTTTACAGAACCCGAAAATGGCAGGATGTTATTAAAGCGTTCCTCTTTTTTGTGATTTATCAGGTACTTGGCCAGGGAATCATTTATATCTCTTTTGAAATGGTCCGCCAGATTTAAAAAAGGATAGCAGAACTTTACTATAGTAGTAGTCATTTTTGGTATCTTGTATGGTGTACTAAAAAAACTAATAGTATTTATTATAATTGGTTTAAAATCAATTTAAACAATATGAAAAAAATATTATATCTATGCCTTATAGCATTAAACGCCTTTATCCTGCTGCAATGTAAGACCGAAAAAAAAGAGAATTCTATTAAAGAACAGGAAGCACCAAATGTATCCGCGATATTTGAGGAGGGTGAAATTGAGGCATACGAAGAAAGTCTCTGGTCCATAGTTCCTAAAGCAACCAGAATTGAAGTAATCGCGGAAGGACATGACTGGACTGAAGGGCCGCTATGGTTACCAGATCAGGAGATGTTATTGTACTCAGATATACCCAGAAATGCAATCTATAGTTGGAAGGAAGGGGAGGAAGCAAAATTGTATCTTCAACCTTCAGGCTTTATGGGTGAAAAATTTGAAGGATCAGAACCCGGGGCTAACGGTTTGCTACTAAATAACGAAGGAAAGTTGGTACTATGCCAACATGGGGATAGACAGATGGCACTAATGCAAAGTCCGGTTTTGGAGCCAACAGCCAATTATAAAACCCTGACAAGCGCTTTTAAAGGCAAAAGATTCAATAGCCCAAATGATGCGGTATACAAAAGTGATGGTGACCTCTATTTTACTGACCCTCCTTATGGCCTGCCACAACGAATGAATGATCCAAACAAAGAACTTGCCTATCAGGGGGTATATAGGCTCAGCCAAGAAGGAGAATTAACCCTATTAACAACTGAATTTACAAGACCTAATGGCATTGCCTTCTCACCAGATGAAAAAAAACTTTATGTAGCGAATTCTGATCCCGAACTTGCAATATGGAAAGTATTTGATGTTATGGAGGACGGTTCTATTAGCAATGGTAAGCTCTTTTATGATGTAACCGAGCTGGTCCCTAAAGAAAAAGGCCTGCCTGACGGCTTAAAAGTGGATAATAATGGGAACTTATTTGCTACAGGGCCTGGAGGAGTTTTTATATTCTCACCCAAAGGAAAGGTATTGGGGAAAATTAAAACAGGGCAAGCCACCTCAAACTGTGCCTTCAATGCAGATAAATCTTCATTATATATAACGGCAGATAGTTATGTACTTCGAGTTCAATTAAGTCTATAATTAGATAAAGGCTTTACTTCTTTATGATTTTTTAAAAGTTGGAAGGAATACTACGGAATATTAATTTTCACTATAAATCCGTCAATGTTTTTTTGGCCTCATTAAACTCCTGCATCATATCAGATAAAATTTTAGCGGCGGGCTTGATGTCGTGGATGAGTGCCGAAACCTGACCTATTTCCAACTCCCCTTCTTCCAAATCACCTTCAAACATGCCTCTTTTTGCCCTGGCTCTACCCAGCAAATTTTTTAACTCCTCTACTCCATAACCCTGCTCATAGGCCGCCTGAACATCATTGTAAAATTTATTTTTAAGGAGTCTTACCGGAGCAAGTTCCTTAAGCGTCAAGTGGGTATCCCCTTCTCCTGCCTCTACAACCTTCTCTTTAAACAACGGGTGGGAAGATGCCTCCTCACTTGCCACAAATCTGCTTCCTACCTGTACCCCATCTGCACCTAAAATCATAACAGCAAGCATTGCACTACCGGTGGCAATACCTCCTGCTGAGATAAGGGGAATATTAATTTTTTCACGGACCGCAGGGATTAGAGTCAGTGTAGTCGTTTCATCTCTACCGTTGTGACCTCCCGCCTCGAAACCTTCAGCAACCACCGCATCAACTCCTGCTTCCTGTGCTTTTAAAGCAAATTTCACACTACTTACCACATGCACCACCGTCACACCATTTTCTTTTAAATAATTGGTCCATGTCTTTGGATTCCCAGCTGAGGTAAATACGATCTTAACCTTTAATTTTACAATAATTTCCATCAACTTGTCGATGTCCGGATAAAGCATGGGTACGTTAACTCCAAAAGGTTTTTCCGTTGCCTGCTGGCACTTTTGAATATGTTCCCTAAGAACTTCCGGATACATGCTCCCTGCACCTATAAGACCAAGTCCTCCTGCATTGGATACTGCCGAAGCAAGCCGCCAGCCGCTTGCCCAAATCATACCCGCCTGGATAATTGGATGTTCAATTCCGAAAAGTGTGGTTATTCTATTTTGCATACATTTTTAATCAAATTCCCAGCGCTAAAACGCAGTTATTAAAATACTGATTGTTTAGCAGAAAAATTAAGAAATTACTCCAGAACCTATAAGCTCATCTTCAATATACCAAGCCGCGAACTGTCCTTCAGTTATGGCAGATTGCTTTTCTTCGAAATCAACATAAAGTCCGGCATCAACCTTATATAATTTAGCTTTTTGGAGTGGTTGCCTATATCGTATCCTGGCCCAAACATCCATAGAATCATCTACTTTAAGACTCAGGTCGGGTCTAATCCAATGCAATTCATCATTCTTTATAAATAATGTTCGTCTGAAAAGCCCGGGGTGCGTCTTTCCCTGTCCCGTAAAAATTATATTTTCTGAAACATCAGTTTCTATGACGAATAAGGGCTCAGGGGTGCCCCCTACATCAAGACCTTTTCTCTGTCCTTTGGTAAAGTAATGAGCACCCTGATGCTGGCCCACCACTTTACCATCGGAAATTTCATAAACCGGTTTTTGGGCATAAAAGGCCAATTCCTCAAACTTATTCTTAAAGACCGGAACTGCTCTTAGGTATTGGGGCACATCATTGGGTACTTCCACTATGGGCCCGCTTTTTGGTTTTAACTTTTGCTGTAAAAAATCTGGTAAGCGCACTTTTCCAATAAAGCAAAGTCCCTGGGAATCCTTTTTATCGGCAGTAATTAAATCATTATCAAAGGCGATCTTCCTTACCTGTGGTTTTGTCAACTCCCCAATTGGGAAAAGTGTTTTCGACAATTGGTCCTGGGACAGCTGGCACAAAAAATAGGATTGATCTTTGTTATCATCTACCCCTGACAATAGCCTGTAAGTAGCAGACCCATCAGCATTTAAAATTTCCCCTTTTCTGCAATAGTGCCCTGTCGCCACGTAATCTGCTCCCAAATGTATTGCAATCTTCAGGAAAACATCAAACTTAATTTCCCGATTACATAACACATCAGGATTAGGAGTTCTTCCTTTTTCATACTCCCGAAACATATAATCTACAATACGCTCCTTGTATTCTTTGCTCAAATCTACCGTTTGAAAAGGTATTCCCAACTTCTCAGCAACTATCAATGCATCATTGCTATCTTCTAACCATGGACATTCTTTGGAAATGGTCACAGAATCGTCATGCCAGTTTTTCATAAAAAGGCCGATAACATCATATCCCTGTTCTTGCAACAGATATGCTGCTACACTAGAGTCTACCCCTCCCGAAAGTCCTATGACCACTTTTTTCTTCATTCTTATAAAACCAGGCCGTAAAAATACAAAATTGGGGCAACTAGACATATTGGTCCTAGCATTTGCTTTTAGAACAAAATGTTTCGAAATTGGGTCCAATAAAAGCAACCTAAGCTGGAATCCCTAATCTATACAAGTATACGGGTTAATTTCAGAAAGTGACAACCGGACCAAACTGGCTGATTTTAGAATCTTAAACTTATCTTAAAAGTCGGTCCGGTCCACAATTGTCGTTTTAAATTGCGATATAATTTTATATTAAAAAAATGATCATTATGAAAAAGCATCAAAGTATCAAACAATTCCTGATTTTAACTCTTTTGGCCTTAACAGTCCTTTCCTGTAATAATGATGACGACGGCGGTTCCCAATCCGGAGAAAACATTGTCGAAGTAGCAATGGCCAATCCAAATTTATCCACTTTGGTTGAGGCACTGGAAATTACAGATTTAGTAACTGCCCTTGAAGGCCCTGGTCCTTTTACGGTTCTTGCACCAACAAATGCAGCGTTTGACCTATTTTTAGCTACCGGGAATTTTGCCAGTATAAATGATGTTCCTGTTGCTGTTTTGGAACAATTACTGCTTAATCATGTAATAGGTTCACAAATAAATACAGCAAATTTTGTAACTCTTACCAGAAATTATGCAGAGACCCTGGCAGATGGACCAACTGATGGGACAAAACTCTCCCTTTATTTCGATGCCACGGGTGCTGCGATACAATTTAACGGCGCTTCTAACGTAGTCGACGGGGATGTACTTGCATCGAATGGTGTTATTCATACCGTTGACAGCGTCATTGATTTTCCAACGGTGGTGACTTTTGTGACCAACGATATAAATTTTCAACAGTTGACTACTGCTCTAACTACTGCAACACCAGGTACAGATTTCGCAGCACTTCTTTCAGGCCCAGGTCCATTTACTGTTTTTGCTCCTGCCGAAATAGCATTTGACGCTTTACTGGCTACTAACGACAACTGGAATACAGTAAGTGATATTGATGAGGATTTGTTAACCGCTGTGCTCCAGCATCATGTGAGCAATGGCAATCTTCGTTCTGAGGATATTTCAGATGAATCAACCGCTACTACCCTGGAAGGTGATGATATTACGTTTTCATTATCGCTTGGTATTATAACAATAACTGATGGTTCTGGCAATTCGGAAATCGTATTGGCAGTTGCCGATATACAGGCCTCTAATGGGGTTATTCATCTTATTACAGAAGTAATGATCCCGGATACAACAAACTAGATTTATAGTATTACTAAAATTTAAAGGTTAAAACTGCCGTCTTTACGGCAGTTTTTTTTATGCTCCAAATCTTAGTCGATTATAATGGATGTTGTATTTTCTGTGGATTTATTAATTTTTTATATTAAACAAAAGCAACCATTTAATTTTTTCTGCATCTTTAATTTGATTGTATCAAATTAGGCCTTTAAATCATATAATAGGCTATTAAACTCCAATCTCTTCGAATGTTAAACATATTATAAATATATATTTTTGTTTATCTTTTATCATAGTTTTGCTAAACATTAATAAATAATTATAAATTTTAAATTAAAAAAAATGAAATCAAGTCCAAATTTTTTTAAAGCGATATTAGCGTCTATTATGCTAGTTATATCGTTTTCATGTTCCGATGACGATAATGGTGGCCCAGTGGTAACTGAGCCAGAACAAAATATTGTTGAAATCGCCTTAGGAACTCCTGAACTTAGTATACTAGTTTCCGCACTTTCTGCTGCAGACGGAAATTTAGTTGATTTGCTTGGCACAGACGGGCCATTTACTGTATTAGCCCCTACCAATGCAGCTTTTACTGCTTTCTTAGCCTCTAATGGTTTCGCTTCCTTAGAAGACGTTCCAACAGATGTTTTAGCCGAAATTTTATTAAACCATGTTATTTCAGCCGATATTACTTCAGGAGACTTAGCGGCATCAGGAGCTGGTTATGCCAGCACGAATGCTTCAGGAGCAGGTGGAAATTTCATCAGTATCTATTTTAATACTTCTAACGGAGTTCGTTTTAACAATGTGGCAGCAGTTACAGATGGCGGTGCCGACATTGATGCGTCTAATGGAACTATTCATATTGTTGATGCAGTAATCCCTATTCCTTCTATTGTTGCACATGCAGCAGCTAATGCTGATTTCAGTAGTTTAGTAGTGGCTTTAGGAGCTGCAGACGGAGGATTAATTGATGTATTAAGTGGTGATGGTCCTTTTACAGTTCTTGCACCGGACAACGCTGCATTTACAACTTTTCTTGATGGTGCAGATTTAGGTGGTGTGAATACAGCTGTTCTTTCTCAGATCTTACTTAACCACGTACTTGATGGTGTGGTTACATCTTCTGACTTAGTCGCTGGTGGTGCCGGTTATACAAACACTAGTGCTACAGGACCTGGAGAGAATGCACTAAGTTTATATTACAATACCTCTGACGGAGTTGTTTTTAATGGAATTTCAACAGTGACGGCCGCCGATGTAGTAGGAACAAACGGAATCATACATGCAGTTGATACTGTTATAGATATCCCGACTGTAGTAACATTTGCTGCTGCAGATCCAAATTTCTCCACTTTAGTTGAGGCATTAACTACGTTAACACCTGGAACAGATTTTGTTAGTATTTTATCCAGAACTGAAGGCAGTAATGCTGATCAGATCAATCCAGAGTTTACAGTTTTTGCTCCAACAAATGATGCCTTTGATGCATTGGCTGAAATACCAGGAGAGGTTGTTCTAACACAAGTTTTATTACATCACGTAGTAAGCGAAGCAAATATTACCTCAGGTGACTTAACTCCAGATGGAGACACCACTGCCCCTACGTTGGAAGGAGACGATATAACTATCACCTTGCCAGGTACAGACCCAAACATAGCCGATGTAACGGATGGTGCGGGTAACACAGGGAAAGGTATTATAGCCGTTGATGTTCAGGCAGGTAATGGCGTAATACACGTACTGGATTCAGTGCTTCTTCCTGATACCACAAACTAATTACAATATTGATTTAGTAAACTAAATCAATTATTTAGTAGCTAAAACTCCCTTGTCTTTCAAGGGAGTTTTTTTTTATGATATCGAAGAGGAAAAAGCTTTATTGGTAAAAGCCCTTACTTATCATATACTTTCGGGAACTGCCGCTTTTTCAGGAGATTTATTTGACGGACAGAAAATACAAACAGTACAAGGTGAAAATGTAGGCATAAACATAAAGAACGGAACTGTACATATAGAAGATGCAACCGATATCAATGCCAGCGTTTTCATCCCAGACGTAGAAGCAAGTAATGGTATAGTTCATATTATTGATAAAGTGCTTTTGCCACAGGAAGTAATTAATTTATTAAATCCCCCAAGTCACTAAATAAAATTGTTAGTTAGTTAGTTGATAGATTATTTTACTTATTGATTAAAACTCCTCTAATTATTCAGGGGAGTTTTTTTGTAGGAAAAAAGGCTGGGTTTCTAATTAAATTTTAGAAACATCAAAATTGAAACCGTTAGCATACAAAAAATGAGCCTTTACAACTATTCTTTTTTTTTAGTGGAACTATAGTGCATCTTTGAAGTCCCAAATCTTATCAAACTAAACCTACTTAAAGCTAGAAGCCCCGACACAAGTGTCAGGGCTTTTTTTATTTATGACAAGTTTAATTTATTTATTCTTTTTCTGTTGCTCTGCCTGATCCATCATCTCCCTCATTTTACGCTGAAACTTATTTTCCTTTTTCGGTTTCTTTTTATTCTCCTGTATCTGAGCATGTATTTTGTCCTCATCGAGAATAAATCTCTTTATAGCTAACATGATAAAGATGGTAATAAGGTTTGAAACAAAATAATACAAACTCAATCCACTTGCATAATTGTTAAAAAAGAAAAGCATCATTAAGGGAGACAGGTACATGATGAATTTCATATTTGGCATACCTGGTTGTGTTTGCATATTCTGCCCTGTGGTCATCATCATATAAAAGAAAATAGCTACTGATGCCAATATCGGAAATAAACTTACATGGTCTCCATAAAATGGAATCGTAAAAGGCAACTCGGCTATAGTGTCATAGGAAGATAAATCATTTGCCCACAGAAACGCTTTCTGGCGTAACGCAAAAGATGTTGGGAAGAACATAAACAAGGCATAGAAAATAGGCAATTGTATCACGGCCGGTATACAACCACTCATAGGACTCACGCCGGCTTTATTGTACAGCTTCATGGTTTCCTGCTGTTTTTTCATTGCATTGTCCTTATACTTTTCAGTGAGCTCTGTAATTTCCGGTTTTAGGACCTTCATTTTGGCCTGAGATAAATACGACTTATAAGTGACAGGAGACATGAGTAATCTTACCATAATAGTCATTACTACAATGGCGATCCCGAAGGGTAAAAAAGAACTTAAAAAGCCATAAAATGGGGTAAACACATATCGGTTTATCCATCCAAATATCCCCCAGCCATATGGAATAGAATCTGCCAATCCCAATTCCTTATATTCAGATAAAACTGCGATATCTGTTGGTCCATAATACCAGTTCATATTATAAGAAAGTTCCCCGCCTTCCATATCCAAGGGTGCAATAGTTGTAAATTCCTTGGTTGTTTTTGCTTCTTTACTCTCTTCCTCAACTAAATTCTTCGAGCTTAAGTCTGCAGACTCAAAAGGAGTCTTAGTTGCCAGGATAGAACTAAAAAAATGTTGCCTGTAGGAAAGCCAGGTAACCCCATTCTCAATTTCTTCGTCATCACCACTCTCAGATAGTTTGCTTATTTTACCTTCCTCATGTTTATAGGTAAGCCTGGTGTACCTGTTTTCATATTGAATACTTTTATTATGTCTGATACCCCTGAGTTTCCAATTAAGATTTATGGGCTGGGTATCATTTATTACCCCACTTAAACCCTGAGAACGTATTGTATAATCTACCAGGTATTCATCAGGTTTCATCTCATAGCGAAATTCCAGATACTTATTAGACGCAACCTTTGCCTTCATTGAAAGCACCTGATTTTCTCCATTTTTCGATATTGATGGTTCAAAAAACAGATCCTTTGAATCCAATACCCGATTATCCCTTGTTGAAAAATTAATCCCAAAAGAGGCGTTTCCGTCTTTAACTAAATAAATAGGTATAGAATCGAAGGTGACAAATTTCTTCATCCTGGCCTCAATTATCTGGCCTCCCTTATTGCTTACTTCCAAAAAGAGGACTTCATTTTCAAGAATGGTAGTGCCTTCCCTGGCTGAAGTAAATCCAAAACCACCTATAGCATTTTTATAATCAGCAATTGCAACAGAGTCTTGTAGATCTATTTTTGTTTCAGGCAAAACAGCCTGAGGAACTGCAGGTTCCTCCTCTATTACCTGAGACTCCACTTTAGCCCGTTCCACTTTTTGAGCTTCCAATTCCTCTGGTGTAGGTTGATTTTGGTAAAACCAAAAAATGAGAATACCAAATATCAGAACGAAGCCGATGATGGAATTTATGTCCAGTTTTTTTTCTTCCATTTAACTTAATTTAAATACTAATCCGTTGTGAATTTGGCTTGTGCCTGTGAACGGATAGTCCCAAATGGTTTGCAAATATATATCCAATTGTGGAGTTTATGCCAAACTGGCATTAGTTTGTTGTCTTTTGTGCAGCAAAACGGCTTTAACAAAGCCTACAAAAAGCGGGTGTGGATTAGCGACGGTACTTTTATATTCCGGATGATATTGTACGCCTATAAACCAAGGATGAGAAGGCAATTCTATTATTTCCACCAATCCGGTTTCTTTATTTATTCCCGAGGCCAACATACCTGCTTTCTCCAATTCTTCCTTGTAATCATTATTAAATTCATAACGATGCCGGTGTCTTTCTGAAATTGAAGTTTGTCCATGGTAAACTTTATGTACAAGTGTACCTTCCAGTATATCACAATCCCAAGCTCCAAGACGCATTGTACCCCCCTTATTGATTACAGACTTTTGAGCTTCCATTAAACTAATGACAGGATGATCTGTCCCTCCGTCCATTTCAGTAGAATTGGCATCTTTTAAACCTAATACATTCCTTGCAAATTCAATTACCGCCATTTGCATCCCCAGACATATCCCTAAAAAAGGAATATCATTCTCCCTTGCATATCGCACAGCTTTAATTTTACCTTCAATTCCTCGCTCTCCAAAACCAGGTGCCACAAGAATTCCCTGAAGACCCTTCATTTTTTCTTCAAAGTTTTTGGCAGTGATATGCTCTGAATGAATAGATCTTATGTTTACTTTCACTTCATTCATGGCACCAGCATGAATAAATGACTCCAGAATCGATTTGTAAGAATCCTGCAATTCAACGTATTTACCAATTAAACCAATGGTTACTTCAGACTTAGGATGTTTATGCCTGTCCAGGAATTCATTCCATTGATCCAGATCCGGAGCAGTATTATCCGGTAGGTCAAGTTTTTGTAGCGCCACTGTATCTAAACCTTCATCCTGCATCATTATCGGTACATCATATATTGTTGACGCGTCTATAGATTGTATTACGGCCTCTTTTTTAACATTACAGAACAATGCCACTTTTTGTTTGATGTCATCAGACAGTTCATGTTCTGTCCTGCACACCAGAATATCTGCCTTTATTCCACTCTCCATCAAGGTTTTAACAGAGTGCTGTGTTGGCTTGGTTTTTAATTCTCCTGCGGCTGAAAGGTATGGGACCAAAGTAAGATGTATCACAATACCATTGGTATCACCCAGCTCCCAAAGTAATTGCCTTACCGCTTCTATATAGGGAAGAGATTCAATATCCCCTACGGTACCACCGATTTCAGTAATAACAATATCATATTCACCGCTATTTCCAAGTATTTGAATCCGTTCCTTAATTTCATTAGTAATATGTGGAACTACCTGTACCGTTTTACCTAAAAACTCTCCACGGCGTTCTTTTTCAATAACACTCTGATAAATCCTGCCTGTAGTTACATTATTGGCCTGTGAGGTCTTTACATTTAAAAATCGTTCATAGTGCCCAAGATCCAGATCGGTTTCTGCACCATCATCAGTAACATAGCACTCTCCATGTTCATAAGGGTTCAGGGTACCCGGATCTACATTGATATAAGGATCCAATTTTTGTATGGTGGTTTTATAACCCCTGGCTTGCAGAAGTTTGGCTAAGGAAGCTGCAATGATTCCTTTTCCAAGTGAAGAAGTAACACCTCCCGTAACGAAAACATATTTAGTATCTGGCATATCGCACTTCTATCTATATTACGGGATTCAAAGGTACAAAATGCAACTAGAATTTATTGGGTATCTTCAGGAAATTCTTCCCTAATTTTTCTAATGAGTCCCTCCATACCATTTATTTTAATTTCAAGAATAGCCTTCATATGTTCCCCAAGCTTACCATTAGGAAAGCCATTTCTTTGAACCCAGATTAAATAAGATTCAGGCAAATCAAGCAGGTACCGATCTTTAAACTTGCCATAAGGCATTTTATAATGAGCAAGTTCTATAAGCTTTTTCCTATCAGGAAATAGTTCCATTATTAAATCTAAATAAATTATCTTTAATATGTTATAAACGATACAAAATGAAACGAAGAACATTTATCGGCTCATCCGTGGCCGCCTCCGTAGGTTTAGTTTCTACTGCCGGGGTTGCCATGCAAGGTAAATCAATTACTACCAGCAATTTAAAAGGAAATATTAATCACAGCGTATGTCGTTGGTGCTATAGCAAGATTCCAATGGAGGATTTTCTCCAAAGTCTTAATGAATTAGGCATTACAGCAATGGATTTAACAGGCCCCGAAGATTGGCCTTTAATGAAAAAGTATGGCATTCATGCATCTATGTGTTGGGGCGCAGGTTTTGGTATTGAGAAAGGCTGGAACGATCCTAAACTGCACGAAGAACTGATAAAAGATTATTTACAAATGATTCCGAAAGTGGTGGAAGCTGGCTACACCAATCTGATTTGTTTTAGTGGAAATCGCAATGGCATGAATGATGAAGACGGGCTCAAAAATTGCGCTAAAGGATTAAAACAAATTATGCCTCTGGCAGAAAAATACGGCGTGGTTATTCAGATGGAACTTTTGAATTCTAAAGTAAACCACAAAGATTATATGTGCGATCATGCCGAATGGGGCGTAGCTCTATGTAAGGAAATTGGTTCAGAAAACTTCAAATTGCTATATGATATTTACCATATGCAGATTATGGAGGGGGATGTAATTCGTACAATCAGGGATTATCATGAATATTTTGGACACTATCATACTGGTGGTAATCCCGGAAGGCATGAAATTGATGAGACTCAGGAATTGTATTATCCGGCTATAATGAAGGCTATTTTAGAAACTGGATTTAAAGGCCATGTGGCCCAGGAATTTATCCCCACATGGGAAGACAAAATTGCAGCTTTAAAGCAAGGGGTAACCATTTGTGATGTATAGCCCATAAGAGAAAACGAAACCAGATTCTTAATTTCTAAGGGCATCTTTTATTTTCTGATTCCAAGATAGCTGCTGCTCAATGTTTCGGGAGTAGTTGGTCTCATTGTCATATACTTGCTGAAATTCTGCAAGTTCTTTATTTATTTTACGATAAATGGCTTTTACCTCAGCCTTCACATTTTTTGTAAATGTGGTGGTATCCATAATTTTTCGCATTTTCCTGGCAAACAATTCAGAGATATCAAAATGCAGCTGCTCGTGACTTAGAATTACTTCATCACATATTTTTGGCTGATACCATGATCTATCCGGATAAAAAAAAGTACTTACCGTATAATCCAATTCATATTTTCCATCTTCTTCTGTTGTAGAAAACTGATAGCTCAACCCACTTGCCGTAGTGGCAGCTACCTTGGAACCCTCTATGGGCTCGGCTTTGAAATTAGCCCAGCTCAACCTTTGTATGGGGTGCCAAAGAATGGCTTCTTCCTCCTGTGCGAATGACATTCCAGACCATAGAAATACAAAAATGACGAATATAAATCTTAGAGATCCCAATGAAATACAATTTCCTTTTTAATATCTGCATGAAGACTTAATATTACCGGGCAGGTTCGCGCTGTATGCTCCAGAATCTTTTTTTGCTTTTCAGTAATTATGGCCGGTAGATGCAGCTCTATATCAATCTGAGATATCCTTCTGGGATCCGCATCCATATGTTTTGTGACCTCTGCAACAGAATTTTTTAGATCAACTTCCATATCCCTGGCTTTAATACCCATCATGGTAAGCATACAACTGGCTAAAGCTGTAGCAACCGTATCTGTTGGCGAGAAAGCTTGTCCTAGACCGTTATTATCAACTGGTGCATCTGTAATGATTTCATTTCCTGAGTGCAGATGAATACAGCTAGTGCGTAATTCGCCTATATATTTAACTTTTGAGGTCATGGTTCGGGACTAACCTGGGTTATTCGCATATCCTGATACATCATTATATAGGAAGCAGTATTGTAATACCCGGAAGAAGGTTCATTGTTATAATCAAATTTATTCCCACAATACTCCGTAATCCCAATGATATTTGAGGCCTCAAATAAGTTAAGTTTATAGGCCAATTTTAAAAGAAGGTCAAAGGTAAGGTCAAAACCGCGCACCGCATACCGGTCTGGATCTGCCCCAAAACGTCTTCGGTATCTTCTTACGAAAGCATTATTATTAGTTTCTTTATATACAGAGGGATAGGTGAAATTCAGGTTAGACAAATGCGCCCCTGAGATAACAATATTTTCGAATGCCTTATTCTTATTGGTGGTAAACATCCGCACTTTGGTGGTATCTGAATTAGACGAATTAAGAATGGAACTCACACTGGAAACCACTTTAAAATTATCGGTCTCTACAAATACCCAGTTCTCGGCATCAAGGGAAAGAAGACTGGCAAATACCTCCAAATCTAAAGAAATATTTTTTTCATCTTCCTGAAGATCAACAGTTTTAGCCAAAGGAAACTTTTCCTTTATCTGTTCGCCAACCGGCTTATTCTTTGCATCGGTAATCACAATAATATTCTCATTCGTTATAGAATCTTTAATAAAACCGAGCATGCGTTCACGCAATACCTGATCAGACGGAATAGAAAAGAAAACATTTTCGAGTTCAAAATCACTTGTTGATGCCAGAGGCGCAATAACAGGCACCTTAGCATTAGCGGCCTTAATCGCCACTTCTTTTAAGGAATTTAATTGCAATGGCCCAACTATGGCACTAACTCCTTCTAAATTTTCTCCCTGAAGTAGTTGTCTTGTTCTGTCAGGATTTAATTGGGTATCAAATGTTTTTACATCAACAGAAATTCCCAGTTCCGAAATAGAATCCAGAGCAACCAGGGCACCACTATACAAACCAAGGCTATAACTTATCGCATTACTTCGTGCAATTGCATCTGTAGCGCTATCAATATCACTAAGGTCTAATTTATCTGTACGAAAAGGCAGCAGGTAAATCAGTTTTGGTTTGTTAACCGAATTAATACTATCCAAAAGGTTTATTTTATCAAGAATCAAAGAATTCTTCACTTCGAAGTTTCCTGTTTTATCTTTAGGGAGTTTTAAAACCATTCCGGCCTTTAGCCCTTTGGAAAGATCCGGATTGAGTTCCAGTAATTCCTTATAATCAATACCTAAATTCCTGGTTAAGGAGTATATTGTTTGTTTGGGTTTAACTTCATAAAAAATGAAATTATCGGTATTTACTTCATTTTCGTCACTTTTCATTTCCGGTAACCTAATTACCATACCTTCCTTTAACCCCCCGCGTTCCGCAATTTCAGGATTTAGCCTTACAATATCCTGAGAGCTAATTTTATATTCCTGTGAAAGGCTATATAAAGTCTTTTTTGCTGGAACCGTATAGGAAATATACAATTGTACATTTTGATCCTCCAGACTGCTGCCTGCAATTTTAGGAAGCTTCAACTCTTGACCTTCTGCCAGAAAACTCGTAACATTTGATAATTCCGGATTTAAAGCAAGAAGACTATCTATAGTGATACCATATTTATTGGCAATACTCCATCTTGTTTCTTTTGGCAGTACTGTATAAGTTTCAAAATCAACAAGGTTAATACTGTCGTTTTCAACTTCAACTTTTAGGTATTTAGGGATTTTTAAACGCATTCCCTTTTTCAATTGTTTTGCGTACAATTTGGTATTATAGCGTTTAATATCCTCTTCAGA
The DNA here is from genome assembly GCA_965364275.1 of uncultured Eudoraea sp. Lineage (GTDB taxonomy): Bacteria > Bacteroidota > Bacteroidia > Flavobacteriales > Flavobacteriaceae > Eudoraea. Next base: position 15,126 of record CBDTVT010000027.1, read on the forward strand.
AACATTGTATCGCTGCGATATACCAAAAATAGTTTCCCTTTTCTTTACTTTATGCGAAATAAACTCTATTGGTGTTTCCTGAATTTCCTCTGCTAGTTTTTTTTGTAACGAAATTGAATCCATTGCGCTTAACACTTTTGCTCCCAAAGGGATAACAAGAATAGTATTAGGCTTAAGTATGTCGCCCTCTGCAATTTCTTTGTTGTACTTGAGGATATCAGCGGGATTTACCTTGTATTGTCTTGCAATACTGTAAACAGTTTCTCCAACCTTTACCGCATGAGAGCTAAACTGTTGTGCCATGGCATGGCATGAAAACAGTATAATTGCAGCCGTTGTAATTAAAAATCTTTTTGACATGCTTATAGGTTTTATTCCCATTCTATTGTTGCCGGGGGTTTTGAAGAGATATCGTAAACCACTCTATTTACTCCCGGAACTTTATTTATTATTTCATTGGAGGTCTTTTGCAAAAATTCGTAGGGCAAATTCACCCAATCTGCCGTCATACCGTCTGTGCTTTCGACTGCCCGCAAAGCTACACATTTTTCATAGGTTCGTTCATCTCCCATGACCCCTACACTATTTACGGGTAAAAGCATGGCTCCGGCCTGCCAAACTTCATTATAAAGTCCCCATTCCTTCAAACCATTAATAAAAATAGCATCTACCTCTTGCAAAATATTTACCTTTTCTACTGTAACATCTCCCAATATTCGAATAGCCAATCCAGGTCCCGGAAACGGATGACGCCCTAAACGTTCATCATCTATTCCAAGTGTTGCCCCTACCCTTCTCACTTCATCTTTAAACAACATTTTCAGGGGTTCTACCACTTTTAGTTTCATAAAATCGGGTAACCCTCCTACATTATGATGACTCTTAATAGTTGCCGAAGGTCCTCCTGTTGCCGATACCGACTCAATCACATCGGGATAAATTGTTCCCTGGGCAAGCCATTTGGCATCTTCAACTTTATGCGATTCATCATCAAAAACATCAATAAAAACGCCACCAATAATTTTTCTTTTCTTTTCAGGATCATCTTCTCCAGCAAGAGCATTCAAAAAACGTGCCGAAGCATTAACTCCTTTTACATTAAGACCCATATGCTCATACTGATCAAGCACTTCCTGAAATTCATTTTTCCTGAGCAACCCGTTATCAACAAAAATACAATGGAGATGTTCTCCTATTGCCTTATGCAATAAAACAGCTGCAACAGTAGAATCTACACCTCCTGAAAGTCCAAGAATAACTTTTTCACTTCCTATCTTTTTCTTTAATTCGGCCACTGTGGTTTCTACAAATGCATCGGGAGTCCAGCTTTGCTGCAAACCAGCAATATGTACCAAAAAGTTTTCCAAAAGCAGTTTTCCCTGTTTCGTATGATAAACTTCGGGATGAAACTGAATCCCGTAAGTTAATTCCCCTTCAATTTTATAGGCAGCGTTTAGCACATCATTTGTACTGGCCAATCGCACTCCATTTTCAGGTAATTCTTTTATTGTATCACTATGGCTCATCCAGACCTGTGAATCTTCTCTAATCTCATAAAAAAACGGTTCATCTCCATCAATTGAAGTAAGTCTTGCCCGGCCGTATTCACGCGTATTCGAAGGCGAAACATTTCCTCCGCCGAAATGAGCCAGATATTGTGCCCCATAACAAATGGCCAGCAAGGGTATCTTTCCTTTTATTTCTGATAAATCCGGGTGCGGGGCATCATCTGCCCTTACGGAAAAGGGAGAACCGGAAAGGATTACTGCTTTATAGTCCGACAGGTCTTCCGGCGCGTTGTTGTAAGGCTTAATTTCGCAGAAAATATTCAGTTCCCTAACCCGTCTGGCGATGAGCTGTGTATACTGGGAACCAAAATCTAAAATAAGGACGTTGTTTTGCATGGGCAAAAATAGTAATTCAAGGGATTTTCAAAAGCAAGTTTTAGGTATATTTATAAGATCTTTATTAACGCTGTATAAATGAAACATTTAAATGCCATAATATTTGGAGTCGCAATAGTGATATCGGCCTATTTTCTGGGTAATGCTTATGTACAACGGTCAAATCCCACGCGGGTGATTTCTATTACCGGGCTGGGAAATGAGAACTTCACATCAGACCTTATTGTATGGGAAGGGCGTTTTGTTGCCTTTAATACAGTTTTAAAGTCCGCTTTTGAACAATTGAACAATGATAAGGTAATAGTAAGGGATTATCTGGTATCCAAGGGAATAAGCCCGGATAACATAATTTTTAATGCGGTTCAGACTATTGAGCAGCGCGATAATAAGTACGACAACGGAAATTTTGTTGGTTCAATCTTCCGGGGGTACGAACTGTCGCAATCTGTTCAGATAGAATCTAATGATGTTGCACTGGTTGAAAAAGTATCCCGTGAGATTACGGAACTATTAAATAAAGGAGTACAGTTTAATTCCTCACCTCCTCGTTATTATTACACCAAATTATCAGATCTTAAGATTAAAATGATTTCGAAGGCTACAGAAGATGCCCGTATCCGGGCTGAAAAAATAGCCGAAAATTCAGGTGGAACTTTAGGCGATCTTATTTCTGCCCGTATGGGTGTTTTTCAAATAACCGGACAAAATTCAGACGAGGATTACAGCTGGGGTGGAGCATATAATACCTCAGCTAAAAAGAAGACTGCTTCTATAACTATGCGCCTTGAATACAAGGTGAAATAAGATAATTTGGCTGCTGTTTTCAATCCCACTATATAATAGCAACGATTTATTTAAATTATCTATTGTATTAGAAGATACATTATACTGATTTGAAGGACTGCAAATATTATGAAACATTTTAAGTAAGTAAATAAGGTTAAAAGAAAAAGCCCCGACGACGATCGTCAGGGCTTTTCAAATCAAAAACCAACCTAAACACATGAACTTGTTATGACACAATTTTATCTATAAAAAATGAACTTTTTCATAGCAATTTATATATATAACAATCTTCTCTAAAAATACCCTACCTCATTTTTAATTTTTTTACCTTTATATAGATGAAAAATATGGAAAGAACAGATCAGATTTTTAAAAAAATACAGGAAGAACTAAAAAATGGAAGCACACAAAAATCGCATCCTTTTCGCTACTTTACTCTGGGTACGGTAGGTTTGGATCGTTTGACCAGGCAAAGAACAGTGGTTTTAAGAAAGGTTTCTGATGAACTCCAACTTTCTTTTTATACTGATTTTCGTTCAAAAAAAATTATGCATATAAAGGAAAATAATAAGGTAGGGTTATTATTTTACAATTCTGAAAAGCTCTTACAACTAAAAATTGAAGGCATTGCCACCATAATTAAAGGCAAGGCAATAGAAGAAACTTATAATAATGGTATTCCTGAAAAAGCTCGCAAGGATTATACCACAGCCCTGGCACCGGGTACACCTTTGGAGGATCCTAAGGTAATTGAATATCTTAAGAAGGAAAATCACTTCTGTGTGGTTGAAATTACCCCTTATAGAATTGAATACCTGAAATTACAACAACCAGAGCATTTGCGGGTTCGGTTTTCCAAAAGTCAAGAACTTTGGAGCGGAGAATTCCTTGTCCCATAAAACCGGCTCAATTCATTCCATAGTATCCAAAATAACCTGAATATCCTCTTCTGTGGTATCCGGATTAATAAAACAAAACCGGGCTACCGTCTCAAAACCTTCTTTGGTCTTCCATTTACTGGGTGTCACCAGGGCTATCCCCGCACGGTGATTGGTGTAGGTCCAGTTTTTATAATCATCTGCAGACCAACCTTTACGTCTGAACAGTACACATGAAAGGCCTGGGGGTCGAATCAATTCCAATTCGGGCCTGGTTGAAATTAACTCCCCTGCTAAATTTGCCAATTCAATTCCTCGTTCTACAGCCCATTTATATTTATCAGTTCCGTGCATAGCAAGTGAAAACCACAACGGTAATCCCCGCAACCTCCTGGTTAATTGTATCTGGTAATCAGAAGGGTTAAACCCTTGTGCTCCTGGATCCTTAAAGATATCCAGGTAAGAGCCTTCCTGGGAATGAGCGGCTTTCGCCAATTCGGGATCTCTATAAATAATAGCCCCGCAATCATAGGGCGAGAATAACCATTTATGGGGATCTATTGTAATGCTATTAGCTTTTTCAATCCCATTAAACAGATGCCTAACCGAATCTGCCGCAAGAGCGCCACCACCATAGGCTGCATCTACATGAAACCACAGATTTAATTCTTCACAAATGGTTGCAATACCTTCCAAGTCGTCTACAATTCCTGCATTGGTAGTTCCTCCGGTAGCCACTACGGCAAAAACCCTTTCCATGGTGCTTTTATCCAGGGAATCAATTTTCTCCTGCAGGGCTTCGGCAGTCATCAGATCGTCTGTTTCCACCAGTAGCACATCGGCATCAATTACCTTTGCCATGGCCTTAATAGAAGAATGTGCACCTACCGAAGTAATGAGGCATCCTTTTTTATTCTGATTCTCCTTACTCCTTCTCCAATATTCCCGCGCCGTTACCATAGCCGAAAGATTTGCAGCTGAACCCCCACTGGTGAACACACCAAATGTACCTTCCGGCATCCCGGTTAGGGATACCAGCCACCTCATGGCTTCATTCTCACAGAAAATACCTCCTGCACCTTCCATCCAATATGCACCGTGTATACTGGATGCCGAGGTAACCAGGTCAAACATGATCGCCGCACGTGTAGGAGCCGCAGGTACAAAAGCCAGATGCCTTGGATGATCTATTGGAACGGTTGCTTTTACCAATACATCGCGGAAAAGATTAAAGGCATTCTCGCCACCTATACCAGAAGGAGTAATGGTCTCCCCTACCTGTTCCTTTAATTCTTCTTCTTTACGTGGTGCTCCCAATTCCGGGGCGTCATTGGTAATTCTATGAATGGCATATTTCATGACATCGAGGGTCATTTCTACCAATTCTATATCCACACTATGCATGAGCTAAGTTTTTGTCAAAAGTACACTGGAAAAGAAACCTATGCCATTAATTGGCTTAGTATTTTAACACTAAAAATTCCTGTTTTAAGGGATTCAGCGCACCAATTAAAAAAGGGATAAGCTTGTCTCCCATTTCCAGATAGAGCTCTGAAAAATTCAGAGAACGTTCTTGCAGGGATTGATTAGGGAATAACTGGTTCTGGATAGCTGTTAATCTAATCACCTGGTCTTTGAGTTTTAGTTTCTGGGCTTTTAATAATCTTTTTTCCAGATGGTTGAGTCCGTTTAATTGCTTTACTTCCTGCGCCTTTACTGCTCCCAGGAAGGATTTGTCTGTTTCTTCGGCCAATTGGTAAAGCGCTTCAAACTGATTGCTTAAATACTCTTTTTGACTGGAAAAATCGATATCAATATTGGAAATTTCCCGTATTCTTTTATTAATAAGACTGTTTTGCTTTAAAAACAAATCCGCCGGAATAAGGTCTAAATTTCTTATTTTTTTATTTTCCTTTTCTGATACCAGCAGAGCAGAATTACGCAAAAGCAAGATGGGAAATGCCACTTTCATGGCGTCAAAAGACGATTTAAGCTCCAACCAATAGGCCAATTCGCCACCTCCGCCAATATAACAAAGGTTAGGAAGAACCACTTCCTGGTAAAGGGGCCTGGTAACCACATTGGGTGAAAATCTTTCAGGATGGGCATCCAGTTCCATCAGTATTTCATCCTTAGTAAATTTAATATCGGTATTGTTAACATAAAAAAAGCCTTCTTTTTCAAGTAGCCTTTCCCGTAACCCATCCTTTAAATAAAAATGATTGATCTCCCTTGGGTTAACCTGAATGTTGTAAACAGGAGACACAGATTCCAGGGAAGTTATAGTCTCATTTGTTTTTGTATAAGATAAGTTTTCAAGGATATCTTGCTTTATAAAGGGTATGAAAAGGTTTTTTAGTTTAACCTCATCACCATCCACAATTACCAAACCGTACTCCCCAAAAAGGGTATTAGCAAGGTATCTGGTTGCCTCAGTAAGTGATTTGTGCTCCAGGTAGGCTTTTTTGAAAAGATCCTTTAGGTTTTCTGCATTGGTACTATGGCCCACTTCTTTAGAAAAAGCCTCAAATACAGCATCTAATCCATCTATGCTTAACCTTCCTACCGCTCCGGAGGAATCGCGGTTCCATTGTAACTTTTTGTTGTGCAGATTAAAATAATTAATCTCATCAAAATCATGATCTTCTGTGGCCATCCAGTATACCGGTACAAAAGTATTCTTGGGATAAGCTTTTTTTAATGCTTTTGCAAGATTTATAGTACTGATGATCTTATATAAAAAATATAGCGGGCCTGTAAAAATATTAAGCTGATGTCCTGTAACCACGGTAAAGGTTTCGCTCTGTGCGAAACCTGAAATATTGGACAATGTAGTTTTTGAAGCCTTTACACCCTGGTATTGTTCTTGAAGTACCTGCTTTAGTATTTTTCTGTTAGTCTGTGGATAAGTATTAGACTTCTCCTCTATTTGAGCCCTAAACTCTTCAATTTTTGGAAACCTGTTGTAAAAGGGTTTTAGCTTCTTGTTTTCGTCCAGATAGTCGGAAATAAGTGAAGAAAAATATCCAGTTTTTTTAAATGGTATACAGGCTACTTCCATAGAAACTTCTAAAATCCGATCAAAGATAAAATTCTCGGGTTTTACTCTTCCCAAAAATACGTTAAGATGTATTAACTACATAGAAATGAGGAACCAATTCCTTATAAGCCTCGTAACTTGGCGACTCATAAACGAATAACACCGAACTTAAAATGTGATTTCCCGAATATTCCTTAGCTTTAGCATCCTAATTTGAAGCCCCGGTTTATGAAGCAACTATTACCCGTATTATCCTTGTTTATTACCCTCGGTTTAAGTGCACAAGAACTAAAATCGCCCTCAGAATTCCTGGGATATGAGCTTGGCACCAGATTTACACGCCATCATCAGGTAGTAGACTATTACCAGTATCTGTCTGAGGCCGCAAAAGACCGTGTACAACTAAATGAATACGGAAAAACAAATGAAAACAGACCGCTTCTACTTGCCTATATTTCATCGGCAACTAATATGGAAAATCTGGAAGCCATAAGGGAGGAACATATAAAAAGCACGAGTGGTACGAGTAATTCTACAAAAGCTATTGTTTGGCTTAGCTACAATGTACATGGTAATGAAAGTGTAAGTACAGAAGCTTCTATGCAAACCATTTATGCATTACTTACCAGCAAGCAGGCCTATCTGGAAAATACAATAGTAATTATGGACCCCTGCATTAACCCGGACGGGCGTGACAGGTATGTGAACTGGTACAATCAATATAAAAACACACCTAATCAGTTAAATCCGGAGAGCAAGGAACATCATGAAGGCTGGTGGAGCGGACGCAGCAATCATTATATGTTCGATTTAAATCGTGATTGGGCCTGGCTTACCCAGTTAGAAAGCCGGCAAAGGCTTCGCTATTACAACAAATGGCTCCCGCATATACATGTGGATTTCCATGAACAAAGCATGGATTCCCCTTATTATTTTGCTCCGGCTGCCGAACCGTTTCATGAAGTGATTACAGATTTTCAACGAGATTTTCAGGTGACTATAGGAAAGAACCATGCTAAATATTTTGATGCCAACGGTTGGTTCTACTTTACAAAAGAACGCTTTGATCTTTTTTACCCCAGTTACGGTGACACTTACCCAACCTATAATGGCGCCATTGGGATGACCTATGAGCAGGGCGGCGGAGGCAGGGCCGGACTTGGAGTCGTTACCGGGAATGGAGATACCCT
>CBDTVT010000028.1:0-22749 GCA_965364275.1 uncultured Eudoraea sp.
TGTCCAGTAAGCCGCAAGACCAAGTATTGTCCATGGGAGAAATACCCATAAAAAAGTATGGAAAAAGAAAAAATAATCACTACTGTTCTTTCCTACACCCTCGCCGCTTAATCGTTCAAAACTTTGCTCCCAGAGAATAAAAAGTATCCCACTCCTGTGATCTTTTCCTCGGATAATTTTCTCCGGATGCAGATCAAATTGCAGGTAATATGCGTAAAGAATAGGTGAAATAGTTAATCCAAAAACGACCAATGCAACTAAAACCTTCCACCTGAATAGCAATTTCCATTTATTGCTATAACCTAAATGGCAAAGTATTGGAAGACCTATAACTAATAGTGCAATCTGCCCTTTAGTTGAAAAAGCAATTCCGGCACCAAACGCACCCAGAAGTAAATGCTTCAGGGAATTTTTTTCAATATATGCCGCCAGTTGCCAAATGGCAAAAGCGGTAAATCCGGTAAGAACAGCATCAGTCCGTACGTCAATATTAGACAGCATAATGGTTTGCGCCGTCATAAAAATAAGTGAGGCTATTTTGCCTACCTCCCTATTATACAAGAGCTTACCTAAACCAAAACAACTATAGGCTCCTAACAAAGTAGCCAGGATACCAGGAATCCGGTAGGCCCAATCGTAAAGACCAAAAATTTTAAAGGAAAGGGCTGCCAGCCAGTAATGCATATGAGGTTTATCCAGGTATTCCTCCGGACCTTTGAACAAATTTATAAAGTCGTTTTCCTGTACCATTCGCATTGCCATTACAGCAAACTGAGCGGAATCATATTCAAAAAGTGTTACGAACATTCCCGCCAGATATACCAGGATAATAAGTATGAGAAAAAACCAATACTTTGTATTTGAGATCATATACGGTATTTGTGAATTGCAAAGATATATAACTTTGCAAATAGCCATCCAAAGAACACTCCTACGGCCATTCCTGTTATAATATCCAATGGAAAATGAACTCCGATGTATATTCTGCTGTAGGAAACAAAAGCGGCCCAAACAATTAAAAAGACGCCAACATATTTATAGGTAGAGCTAAAAAGAAAAGTAAAGAATAATGCCAGTGCAGAAGTATTGGCGGCATGTGCAGAAAAATAGCTAAATCTTCCACCACAATAGCTTTTGACCAGGCGCATCACTTCGCTAATTTCAGGATCATAACAGGGACGTAAACGTTGAACACCATATTTAAAAAAATTGGATAATTGATCCGTAACTGTAATCAATAAAACCACGCTGATAACCAGAAAAATCATCTTCTTAGCCCCATATTGCTTAAATGCAAGTATTAGCAATAAAAAATACAAGGGAATCGCACTCCACTTATTGGTAAGAAACATCCAAAAACCATCCCATTCTGAACTTCCTAAGTTGTTCAGAAAAAGGAACACTTCCTTGTCGAGCTGCACTAATTCTTCCAACATCTTAATCTTCGTATCTGGCTATTTCCCTATCATAAAATGCGGTAGCAGCTTCAATTAAACTTTCTGCTTCGGAAGACAATTCTTTTTCATCTTCGGCCGTGAAATCTTCGAGCCATTCTACCTCATCATTTTCAAGGTTTAATATAAACCTCGGATATTCTGCGTGTACAATAAAGATAGCGGTTGGGTAATCGGTATTATCACCAAGTAAAAATTTAGGAAATTGCATAATTCAATTCGTTTTTTATTTATCGGGTAATGAAAATTACCAATGAACTGTATAAGAACAGATATATGAAAAACTCTTAAGAACTTATGAGTTGCTTGGTCAATTTGTTAAATCGAATATACAACATAATTGCAGATGCTGTTAAGCCTGACAGCAATCCTATCCATATTCCTATACTTTTCAATTCTGTGTGCAAACCCAGGTAATAAGATATAGGAAAGCCTATCAACCAATAAGCAATAAAAGTAATAAAGGTTGGAACTTTTACATCCTGTAAACCTCGTAAAGCACCAAGTATAACTACCTGAAGACCATCTGAAATCTGAAAGAAAGCTGCGACCAGAAGTAATTTTGACGCAAGTAGAATTACTTCCATATTATCCATCTGGTTAACCGGGTCGTTCACATCCAGGTAAATAGTTGGAAACCAATGTCGTCCCAGAAGGAAAAATAATGCAAAGATAACTTGCAATATAAATGTCAAGAGAAAAATAGACTGAGCAATTCGTCTTAGTTCCGTGAAATTCTTTAGCCCTTTCTGATTTCCGACACGTATCATTGCTGCAACGCCAAGCCCCATTCCAAACATGAATGTCATACTGCTAAGATTTAATGCTATCTGGTTTGCGGCCTGGGGATTTTTACCTAAGACCCCACTCAGCCATATGGCTGCCGTGAATATAGCCACCTCAAAAAACATTTGCAAAGCAGATGGAAATCCAAGATGAATGATTTTGCGCATTACCCTTTTTTCTATCTTCTTGAAATTAAATCCGGTAACATAATCATGAAATTTTTTCTTTTTTTCCAGCAAATACCAAAGCATAATCAGCATAATTATTCGTGAAGCAAGAGTACCTATGGCAGCACCAATAATTCCGAGCTTTGGAAAACCAAATGCGCCAAAAATCAACAGGTAATTCAGCACGATATTGACCACATTAGCAACGATAGTGGCATACATTGGATATTTAGTTTGAGACAAGCCTTCGGAAAATTGCTTATAGGCCTGAAACATAACCAGCGGAACTAATGAAAAGGCCACTAAATCTAAATAGGGTATAGATAGCTCCACCACCTCAGGGGGTTGGTCCATTAAAAACATCAATGGCTTTCCTAATTGAATTAGTCCGAAAAGTGCTAATCCAAGTATAGTACAAAGTACTAACCCATGTTTTAATGCGCTTTTGGCACCAGCTTTGTTTCCGGCGCCATCAGCCTCTGCAACCAATGGTGTAATCGCCATAGAAAAACCTATCCCCAAGGACATTGCTACAAAGACAAAACTATTTCCCAAGGATACTGCTGCCAATTCTGCGGTTCCCAATTGCCCCACCATAATATTATCCGCAAAGGCCACAAAGGTATGGCCCAGCATTCCCAATATAACAGGTACTGCTAGCCTTATATTATATCTGAATTCTTTGGTATACTGTTGCAACAAAACTGGCTGTTTTTTGAAGCAGCAAAGATAGGATTTAGGATTGGTTTAATCTGATAATTGTAGAACCTCTGACCCCCCCGTTTCATGAGTACGTGACTCCAAATCATGAAAAGCAGAAATTTTTATGACGTCTCTCTCGGCAAAACTTATATTTTCTTAGCCTCCTCCCAATAGACATCCATCTCGGCAAGTGACATTTCCTTGAGTGTTCTATTGTGTTCTTTAGCTTTAACTTCCAAATATTGAAAGCGTTTAATAAATTTCTTATTAGTTCTTTCCAGGGCATTTTCGGGGTTAATATCCAAAAATCTGGCATAATTCACTATAGAGAAAAGTACATCTCCAAATTCAGCTTCCAATTTATCCTTATTCCCGGCATTCACTTCTTCCTGCAATTCTGACAATTCTTCTTTAACCTTTTCAAACACTTGTTCTGGTCGTTCCCAATCAAATCCAACACCAGCAACTTTTTCCTGAATTCTATTGGCTTTAACTAATGCGGGAAGACTATTTGGAACCCCTTCAAGAACACTTTTTTTACCTTCTTTTAGTTTAATATTTTCCCAATTTCTTTTTACATCCTCTTCATTTGCAACAGTCACATCCCCATAGATATGTGGGTGCCGGTTAATCAGTTTATCACATATAGAATTAGCAACATCGGCAATGTCAAAACTATTAGTTTCGGATCCTATTCTTGCATAAAATACAATATGTAATAAAAGATCTCCAAGCTCATTTTTTACTTCCTTAAGATCATTTTCCAGGATTGCATCACCCAATTCATAAGTCTCTTCAATGGTAAGGTGCCTTAGTGTTTGCAATGTCTGTTTTTTATCCCATGGACATTGCTCCCGGAGCTCATCCATAATAGTAAGTAAGCGATCAAAGGCCTTAAGTTGTAATTCTCTTTTATTCATAGAACGAGCATTTGGGTAAAAATACAAATACCATTGATAAAGGTGTATGGAAAATTTAGACTAATTTAGAAGAATACGACTACCTTAAACAAAACAAGAACATCATGCAATCCAGACGAGATTTTTTACTGCGATCTACAGTTTTTACCGCCGGCTCATTACTTCTGCCTTCCTTTACTTATGCACCGATTAAAACACAACATTTTGGAGTTCAATTGTATTCATTTCGCAATGAAATGGCTAAGGATGCAATTGGCACATTAAAACAAATTGCTTCTGTTGGTTTCAAAGAGATTGAAACAGCCAGAAGTCAGAAAGGCCACTATTACGGTCTCAGCCCTGCGGAGATGAAATCAGTTTGTGATGATCTGAATATGAACCTAAAGAGCGGACATGTACATTTAGATGATAAGTGGCAGCAAACCATGGAAGAAGCAGTAGAATCCGGGCAAGAGTATCTTATCTGTTCTTCAATGCCAAGTGAAGGACAAAATGTTGACAATTATAAAAAAGTGGCTGAAGAATTTAATAAGGCCGGTGAGGCATGTAAAAAATTGAATCTTAAATTCGGTTATCACAATCATGAATATGAATTTGAAACTGAAACTGAAAATAACCAAGTTCTTTATGATGTTCTGCTCTCAAATACAGAAGCAGAGCTTGTTCATATGGAATTAGATCTCGGATGGGTGGTTGTGGCCGGAAAGGATCCATTAGATTATTTTAAAAGGTACCCCGGAAGATTTCCTTTGTGGCACCTAAAGGATATGGACATGAAGAAAAAAGAAAGTACAGAATTTGGTAAAGGTGGATTGGATATCCCGACGATGATGGCTAATCAAAAAGCCTCAGGTGTAAAACATATCTTCATAGAACAGGAAGAATATGCTAACAACCCCTTAGAAAGCATGAAACATAACATGGCTTATTTAAATAAACTTTCATAGAACTTTATTCACCAGGCGAATTAACTAAGCATGTCTGTATTAATAGATCCCTATTTACTTTCCCCAGATAAAATAAAACAACCTCCTTCGACTTTAAAAGAACGTTTTAAATTTCTGGGACCCAGCTTTATACTTTCAGCTTCCATTGTTGGTTCGGGAGAATTAATAGCGACAACCACTTTAGGTGCAGAAGCCGGATTTATTACATTTTGGGTCATTATTGTTAGCTGTATTGTAAAAGTTGCTGTTCAATTAGAATTTGGAAAACATACAATCCTGACTGGGGAAACAGCTATGCAGGCATTTAATAAGCTTCCGGGTCCTGTTTATGGCAAAGCCAGGTGGACAGTCTGGACGGTATTAGCTGTAATGATCATAAAACTTTTGCAAGTTGGAGGCATTGTAGGGGGCGTGGCTATAATATTAAACATAGCCATCCCTGGAATTGGTGTTCCGGTCTTTTGTTTTGTAATTGCAATAATCGTTGCCTTGATGATTTACAGGGGGTATTATTCTTTTATTGAAAAATTTTCCCTAAGCATGATAGGGTTTTTTACAATTTTCACATTTGCTTCGCTTTATTTTCTCAAGTTTACGCCCTATCAGATATCTTTTGAAAGCATCTGGAGCGGGCTTCAATTCAATTTACCAAAAGAAGCCGTAGCGGTTGCCATAGGAGCTTTTGGGATAACAGGCGTTGGCGGAGATGAGATAATACATTACAACTATTGGTGTCTTGAAAAAGGCTACGCGGCTTTTACAGGGAAGAATGATAATTCTGAAGAATGGAAATTAAGGGCCCAGGGCTGGTTAAAAGTTATGAAATTGGATGCGATTATAGCCATGTGCATATATACATCTGTTACAGCCGCTTTCTATTTACTTGGCGCAGCTGTGCTTCATGCTCAGGGTTTTGTGCCTGAAGGCTATGCAATGGTAGAGACTCTGTCTGCTATGTATACCGAATCTTTAGGGCCTCATGCAAAATCAGCGTTTCTTATTGGAGCGTTTATTACCTTATTCTCCACCCTGTTCGCTGCTTTGGCGGCATGGACCAGACAGATTGCCGATATATTTGGGCAAATAGGTTGGATAAGTTTCTCTAACTTTAAACAACGAAAAAGAACGATCGCAATCCTTGCATGGGTAATACCTTTATTATGGGCCTTGCTTTTTATATTTATTAAATTACCTGTATTAATGGTCTTAACTGGCGGTATTGTAGGGTCTTTCCTGCTTTTTCTGGTAGTTTATGCAGTGGTCCATTTTAGATATTTAAGAGCACAACCTCTGTTTAAACCAGGGCTTTTATATGATCTTACACTATGGATAAGCATATTGAGTATTCTTGGTGTAGGTATTTTGGGTATTTTTAAATTATTTAGTTGAAATGCACAAGAGAAATTAAAAGAGTAATAAATAAACAAAAAGTAGTTCTGATGAAATTAAAATCGATTGCACTTGTCTTTACCGTACTTAGCCTCCTCATGGGTTGTAAGAGCCATGAATCCTATGATCTGGTTATTAGAAATGGTATAATAGTGGATGGATCAGGAGGACCCTCATTTAAAGGAGACATTGCAATTAACGCAGATACCATAGTTGCAGTTGGCGGTTTAAAAAATGCTGCTGGTTTAATGGAAATAGATGCAACCGGACTTACCGTTGCTCCCGGGTTTATAAATATGCTAAGCTGGGCCAACGTTTCCCTGATTGAAGATGGAAGATCGCAAGGGGATATCAGACAAGGGGTAACTCTTGAAGTTATGGGTGAAGGGCATTCCATGGGTCCATTAAACGAGGCTATGAAACTGGAAATGAAAGAATCACAGCAAAATATCAATTATGATATTAATTGGAGTACCCTTGGAGAATACCTGGAGTATCTTGAAAAAAAAGGCGTATCTGCCAATATTGCTTCTTTTGTTGGGAACGGAACCTTAAGGGAATATGTCATGAATTACGAAACCAGACCCCCAAACATGGCGGAACTGGAAAAAATGAAAGAGCTCACAAAACAAGCTATGGAGGAAGGGGCCGTAGGTCTGTCTACCTCTTTGATTTACGTGCCAAGCGGACATGCAAAAACGGAAGAAATTATTGAATTAGCCAAAGTTGCCGCAGACTATGGTGGAATGTATGTTTCCCATATCAGGGATGAAGAAGAAAACCTTTTAGATGCCGTTCAGGAACTAATTACTATTTCTGAGGAGGCAGGTGTACGGTCCGAAATATATCACTTTAAAGCTTCCGGTACCGCTAACTGGCATTTACTGGACAGTGCAATACAGTTGGTTGATAACGCGCGTAAACAAGGACTACCAATTACCACCGATATGTATATGTACAATGCCAGTTCTACCGGTCTCAATATTTTATTACCCTCATGGGCAAAAGAAGGTGGTCATACCAAAACAATGGAACTGATATCGAAACCGACAAAAAGGAAGCAGATGATTCAGGAAATAAAATTTCATGTACCACCGGAAAAGATCCTTTTAGTTGGTTTTAGAAATAAACAAATGAGGCACCTTATAGGTAAAACCCTTGCCGAAATAGCTAAGGATAGAAATATAACAGCCGCCGAGGCTGTGGTTGACTTAATTCATGAAGACGATAGCAGAATTCAGGTAGTTTACTTTTCAATGTCTGAAGAAAATATTAAAAAGAAATTGGCACTTCCTTATATGGCAATCTGTTCTGATGCAGGATCATATACCAATGAAGGTGTATTTTTGGAACAAAGTACGCATCCACGGGCGTATGGATCCTTTGCACGATTACTAGGCCATTTTGTTCGTGATGAAAAAGTAATTCCATTAGAGGAAGCTATTTATAAACTTACATCTCTCCCGGCAACTAATTTGGCACTTAAGAAACGGGGTGCATTAAAAGAAGGATATTATGCAGATGTGGTAGTTTTTGATGCCAATACAATTAAAGACAACGCTACTTTTGCTAAACCACATCAATATGCCACAGGTATGAAACATGTCTTTGTAAATGGAACCCAGGTACTTAAAGACGAAGAACATACAGGTGCTTTTCCCGGCAGGGTGGTTCACGGACCGGGATGGACTGGAAATTAACTCAAATTATCCTGTTAAAAACAAGTGAATGAAACATTTAAACGCAATCCTTATTTTACTTATTTCTCTGGGATGTAAAGCCCAAAAACAAGAACTAGTGGCTGATCTTGCCAACCTCACTCTGGTTGCTGCAGATTACAAATTTACCGAAGGTCCGGCAGCAGATAAAAATGGCGATGTATACTTTACCGATCAGCCTAATAACAGAATTATAAAATGGACTGCCTCAGATAATTCGGTCTCTGTTTATATGGAAGATGCCGGTAGAGCAAATGGGCTCTATTTTGATCACGATGGCAGTCTTTTGGCGTGTGCCGATGAAAAATTTGAACTTTGGAGAATAGATAAGGCAAAAAATCCGAAAGTCCTGATAGACGAATTTCAAGGGAAAAAACTCAATGGGCCTAATGACCTTTGGGTAGATGCAAAGGGAGGTATTTATTTTACCGACCCCTATTATCAGAGACCATATTGGGAACGCAAAGAAAAAGAAATTGAAAAAGAACGTGTTTACTACTTGACACCCGACATGAATGAGCTACGCATTGTTGCCGATGACTTGGTTCAACCCAATGGAATAGTAGGAACTCCTGATGGAAAAATGATTTATATCGCAGACATAGGCGATAAAAAAACATATAGGTTTACTATTTTAGAAAATGGTGACCTCAGCAATAAAACGCTATTTACGGAAGTGGGCTCGGACGGGATGACAATAGACAATAAGGGTAATGTATATTTGACCGGAAATGGGGTAACAGTGTTTAATAAAAAAGGGGAAGAAATACTTCAGATCCCAGTACCTCAAAAATGGACAGCCAATGTTACCTTTGGCGGGCCTGTTCAGAGTATCCTATTTATTACTGCCATGAACTCAGTATATAC
Organism: uncultured Eudoraea sp.; assembly: GCA_965364275.1. Taxonomy (GTDB): domain Bacteria; phylum Bacteroidota; class Bacteroidia; order Flavobacteriales; family Flavobacteriaceae; genus Eudoraea. The sequence continues at coordinate 8,951 of CBDTVT010000028.1, forward strand.
CCTGGAAATGAATGTACATGGTGTGCGTTAAGAGTTTACCTTTATAGACCCATATTATAGTAAGCAAAGAAAAAACAGTCTGAACATCTGTATACAGAACATAAAAAAAGGATTCCTTGAAAAAATTTCTAATTCTGCAATTGCGGCCCGAAAACGAAGCTTCCGATAGTGAGTTTGAAGCTATTTTGCGGTTTGGAGGATTGTCACATGAAGAAGTCCATCGTATAAGGGTTGAACAAGGTAACGTAGAAGATATTAATATTGACAACTACTCTGCAATAATTGCCGGGGGCAGCCCATTTGATGTGAGTATCCCGGAAGAAAAAAAAAGTGTTGTCCAAAAAAGTGTTGAGGAATTTTTTAATACACTTTTTGATAAAATGATTCCCCAGGATTTTCCATTTCTGGGAGCTTGTTCCGGGAATGGACTTTTGGGCAGATATTGCGGAGCAACTATTTCTAACAACTATGCAGAAACCTTGGGAAGTGTTGATGTATGGGTAACAGACGAAGGCGGTAAAGATCCACTTTTAAAAGGCCTTCCAAAGAATTTTTCCGCTATGGTAGGGCATAAAGAAGCTTGTGACACTGTTCCTCCCGGAGCCGTTCTTCTGGTTTCTTCAGATCCTTGTCCGGTCCAGATGTTTCGCCTAAAAAAAAATATATATGCAACCCAGTTTCATCCGGAAGCCGATGCGGATGAATTCGTATTGCGTGTCAAAGTTTATAAATATGCCGGTTACTTCAGGCCCGAAGAAGCTGAAGATCTAATAGAGGCCATACGGAAATCGAATACTCCGGTTCCCAAAATAATACTGAGTCGCTTTATTGACAGATACAGATCCTAAAAATAAAATTTGTTCAGTACCTATTTCTTTGCTTTTTTTTAAGTAATTTAAACCTACACCATTTCTAGTTGGCATGGCTTCTCAATCATTAAATATTAACAACAAAACGTATGCTGTAAATCTTAATGAAGATACTTCATTGCTGTGGGTACTAAGGGAACATCTTGGACTGACAGGTACAAAATACGGCTGCGGAATTGCATTGTGTGGTTCTTGTACAATTCATGTGGATGACAAACCAATGAGGGCATGTTCACTAACCCTTAGCGCCTTAAACAAAGATCAAAAAATTAGGACAATAGAAGGCTTATCCGAGAATGGAGATCATCCGGTTCAACAAGCCTGGGTAGAAGCACAAGCTCCGCAATGCGGCTATTGCCAATCAGGCCAGATTATGCAGGCGGTTGCCCTGCTCACCGAAAACCCGAATCCAACAAGGGAAGAGATAAAAGCGTATATGAATGGAAATTTATGTCGTTGTGGAACATATTTGCGTATTGTAAAAGCTATTGAAATAGCAGCAGAAAAAACTTAAATCGTTTTTTAGGTATAAATCTTTTGTGGAACTAATGAATAAGGCAGTAAGTAGGCGAGAATTTCTAAAAACCTCAGGTGGGGTTGCCTTATTTATTGGTGTTTCCGGCCTCCTGCCTCAGATGATTTCTTGTAAAAACAACAAGGAGGTACAAAAACTTTTAAAAAAACATCAACTAACAGCTTGGGTGAAATTAGCGGAAGACGGCCAGATTACTATATATAATCCCGCGGCTGAAATGGGCCAGGGATCCATGACTTCATTGCCCGCAATCTTTGCAGAAGAAATGGATGCAGATTGGTCTAAGGTCTCTGTTGAATTTTCTCCTCAGGAATCGGAAATTTATGGCTCGGACAAATGGAGCCCCAATAATAAAGTAATGTTAAGCGCGGGCAGTAGGGTAACCTATGGTTACTATTCTATAATGAGGCAGGCAGGAGCTCAGGCTCGCTATATTTTGATGCATAGCGCTGCCGAGCACTGGAAAGTACCTATGAAGGAGCTTAGTACTTCCAATGGAGAAGTAATTAACAGGGGGGATAACAAAAGGATTGGGTATGGTAATTTGATTCCATTTCTGAAGATGCCCGACACGCTGCCCGAATTCTCAGAATCTGAGTTCAAGGATCCCAAAAACTATCGGTTTATAGGGTTAGACCGGCCACGAGTAGATATTCCCGCAAAAGTAAAGGGAACCGCCCGGTTTGCCATTGATATTCAATTACCGGAAATGCTCTATGGGGTGTTGGAACGCGGAAATCTCCATGGCGCAAGGCCAACTCTAAATAATGAATCTGAAATTCTGGCCTTAAAGGGCGTGCTAAAACTAGTCCCATTTGATTATGCCATTGGTATAATTGCAGAATCTTTAGATCAGGCTCTAGCTGCCAAAAAATTGCTAAATATTTCATGGAGTGAGGCTCCTGCAAGCGGTTTCAATTCTCAGGATTGTTATAAAAAATATGAAAAAATCGCCTCAGAGAAATCAGCGGGTAAAGTGATTACAAATGAAGGAAATATTAATAGCGCTATTAAATCAGCGGCAAAAACCTTTATCGTTGATTTTAAAAATGATTATGTCTATCATGCCCAAATGGAACCTCTTAATGCAGTAGTGCAGGTTGGGACAGATGGAAACTCAGCCGAGGTTTGGGTTGGAAGTCAGCAAGGATTCGATTCTAAACTTGGAGTTCCCAAGTACCTCGGGATTCCGGCTGAAAATGTGAAAATTAATCTGCAGTATTTGGGGGGTGGTTTCGGCAGAAGGAGTATGACAGATTTTGTTTTGGAAGGAACCGGTTTAGCCAGGGAGGTTGCGCCCAGACCAGTAAAATTAATTTGGACACGTGAGGATGACGTTAGTTATGGTGCCTATAGGCCTTTAACTTTACAACGATTAAAAGCCTATACAAATGCTCACGGGAAAATAACAGGTTTTTCACATTGTGTGGTTGGAGATGGTGGTAATTTGGTTGCCAGCGGTATCCGAATTGATTATTATGATATTCCCAATAAATATGCAGAATGGCGGGAAGTTTCTGAAGGTATAAGACTAAAACACTGGCGTTCAGTGGGCCATGCCCCCAACAAATTTGCGATAGAGTGCATGATCGATGAAATAGCTACTCATTTCAAGAAAGATCCAGCGGATTTTAGAAGAATTTTATTGGACAAATCACCTAGAGCACTGGCCACTTTAGATAAAGCTATATCAATGTCTGATTGGCATTCAACCATTGCTGATAACCGTGCCAAAGGGATTGCTTTTTTAGAGCGAAGCGGTACATTAAGCACAGGAGTTTGTGAAATTTCTGTGGATAGAAAAACCGGCATTATAAGTGTACATCGTTTTTGGAGTGCTAATGATGCGGGAATAGTAATACAACCAGATAATGTTAAAGCGCAAATGGAAGGTGGTATATTAATGGGTATTAGTAGTGTACTTAAAGAACAACTGACCGTAGTGAACGGACATGTCCAACAGTCCAACTTCAATGATTATGAAATATTGCGAATGACAGATATTCCTGAAAGCGTAGAAACTGCAATAATTGAATCTCGTGAGCCACCCCAGGGGGTAGGTGAATCTGGCACACCTTTAGTTGCCTGTGCTATTGCCAACGCCTTCCTTAAATTAACCGGTAAACACCTCAGACATCTACCTTTTACTCCGGAAAGGGTGTTGAACGCCTTAAATACCTGATTCTTATTAGGCCGTAAGTCTATTTAAAATAGCAGTTAACCCACCATTTTTATTACCTTTAATATTAGGTTTCAAAAGATTTTTAAAGGAGTTTTTAAATACAGTAAATGATAGTCTTTCAAATCCGTAATTAAAAATAATTCCTCCTAAGTTAGCCATAATGAAAAGAAGAAAGTTTCTGTTGTTATCGCTTTTTGGTTTATTTATAAGCTTAGTTGCCATTTGGTATTATAAATTTAAATCTGCAACAGCTAGAGATCTGAGACACCCTTTGGATCTTACAGAAATCTGCGATAGAAAAACTTTAATTAATATTGGAAATACGTATCGCACTTTAACCGATGAGAATAATAAAAAATATTTGGAAGAATTGTTGCTCAAAGATGCAGAAATTTACAATACCGAAATAAAAATAGGCTTGAAAACTAAAGTAACAGAAGACTTTAACACCGGCAATACGATTCTTATTGATGGCTGGTTACTTTCTATCACTGAAGCCAGGCAATGTGCCCTTTTATCAATCTCCGAAGCAAATTAGAATTTATGCATTTAGACGCCAGAGAACTTGATAACCACACCATAATTGAAGGAGATCTTTGTATTGTTGGTGCAGGTGCGGCAGGTATCAGTATGGCACTGGACTGGAATAAAAGTGGCAAAAAAGTAATCCTTCTGGAAGGTGGAGGTTTTGAATACGACAGTGAAATTCAGGACCTGTATTCCGGAAACTCAACGGGCCAGAGGTATTATCCTTTACGCTCATGCAGGCTGCACTTATTTGGAGGGACAACAGGTCATTGGGGAGGAATGTGCGCCCCTTATGATCCCATAGATTTTAAAATAAGAAGTTGGGTGCCGGATAGTGGCTGGCCCATTGCGCTAGATGATCTTGTGCCTTTTTACACTAAAGCCCAAAAGTTATTTGAATTAGATTCTTATAATTACAGCTTGCAATATTGGCAGGAAAAGTACCCGGGACTCACTCCTTTTCCACTAGACAAAGATGTTATCTGGTCAAAGATGTGGCAATTTAGCCCGCCTACCCGATTTGGTAAGACCTATAAAGAAACCATTGTTAAATCGGCAAATATACATCTGTACACTTATGCCAATCTTACAAATATTATCGCAAATGATCAAGTTAGTGGCATAAAGCAGCTGATAGTAAAAAATCATATAGGAAAAATCCACAAGGTAAGGGCTAAAAATTTTGTCTTAGCATGTGGTGCTATACAAAATGCAAGGATGCTAATGGCATCAAGAGGACAGGCCAAAAAAGGGATAGGCAATGACAGGGATCTTGTTGGGCGTTATTTTATGGAACATCTGGAAATTAAGTCTGCCGAATTATGGCTCAAAAAACCATTTTCAACCGAGTTATACACTTTTGATTACAGCACACGTAAACCAAGGGCAGAATTGGCTCTGACCGAAGGTATTCAAGAGGAAACTAGTATTCTAAACGGTTCTGCCTCCCTGACGCCACTGGCAATAGCAAAACGACAGACGCCTCTCATTGATGTCTGGAGCAATGAAGATCCAAGGAAATCCTTCGATAAATTAGTAGCAAATTTCAGAGAATCCAGAGAGAACAACTATGCTTGGAAGGACGATAACGGGAATAGGGCTTTTGAATTATACACACGCATGGAACAGGCTCCGAACCGCAATTCCAGAATAATGCTCTCCGAGGAAAAGGATGCACTGGGTGTGCCAAGACCTCAATTGCATTGGGAATTAACCGAGCTGGATAAATACAGTATCAGAAAAATGTACCACATCCTTGGTGAACAAATGGGTAAGGCAAGCGTTGGAAGAATAAAATTAGAAGAATTTCTCTGGAATGAAAACAACAACTCAATGCCAGATCAGTTAGGTGGAGGTTGGCATCATATGGGTACTACGCGAATGAGTGCAGATCGCAATAAAGGAGTGGTAGATGCAAATTGTAAAGTTCATGGTATTTCTAACCTTTTTATTGCTGGTTCTGGCTGCTTTAGTACAGCCGGTGCTCCAAATCCAACCCTAACACTGGTGGCACTGTCTTTAAGATTGTCAGATTATTTAAAAACAAGCTAAGAATTGGTATAAGAATTAACAATTGACTTGTCAATATCGTAAATTAGTTTAAAAAGGTAATGCCATGCCAACGGGCAGAAAATTTATCACTGAAAATCCGGGTAAATCCGCCAGATATGCTTTGTCTGTTCTGGCCCCTTTTATCTCAGCTTATTTGATATTCTTTGTAGAATTAGACCCGGATAATCCGGCTATTACTAATACTCTAGCGGTAGCAATCTTAATGGCGCTTTGGTGGGTAACGGAGCTAATTCCCCTCGCCGTCACCTCCCTCCTGCCTATTGTGCTTTTTCCTGCACTTGGAATCATGAATGGCCGGGAAGTTTCAGCCACTTATTTTAATCACGTCATATTTTTATTTATTGGAGGTTTTTTGGTTGCCCTTGCCATCCAAAAATGGGGGCTACACAAGCGAATTGCATTAAAAATCCTTCGAATTATCGGCAGTAGTCCCGGTAGGATACTATTGGGGTTTATGCTTGCTACTGCCTTCCTCTCCATGTGGATATCTAATACGGCTACAGCCATGTTGATGGTCCCAATACTTTTATCAATAATTACTAAGTTGGAGGAGATAAATGGTAAAACATTGGTAAAGCACTTTGCTGTAGGCCTTTTACTTTGCATTGCCTACAGCGCTTCTATAGGAGGAATTGCAACTCTTGTGGGTACACCACCGAATCTTTCATTCGCTCGAATCTTTTATATTTACTTTCCTAATGCCCCGGAGATTTCTTTTGCAACCTGGTTTTTTTATGCCTTTCCAATATCACTTGTTTTATTTGCTGTTTTATATGGGTACTTATACCTCATTTTTGTCAAGAGAAAAAAGAATTGGAAAAGTTTGAGTAAAAATGAAATTCTTCTGGATTATTTAAAACTAGGCAGGAAAAACTTTGAAGAAAAAGTATTGATAATTGCTTTTGCCTCCCTTGCTTTGCTCTGGTTTTTCAGGGCGGATATAATGATAGGTGGATTTAAAATTCCCGGATGGTCAGGCTTATTCAATTATCCACAATTTTTTAATGATGGGACAGTGGCCATTTTTGTTGCAGTCATCCTATTTATGATACCATCTAAAACGCAACCAGGGACTTTTCTCATGGATTGGAAAGCAGCAGAAGAGATTCCCTGGGAAATAATTTTACTGTTTGGCGGTGGTTTTGCCCTGGCTAGCGGATTTAAAGAATCTGGTTTATCCTTGTGGTTTGGACATCAGTTAGAATGGTTAGGAGGCATGCATCCTCTGATTCTAATTCTTTGCATAAGTTTCCTTGTAACTTTTTTGACCGAAATTACTTCAAATACAGCAACTGTAGAAACCTTATTACCCATTCTTGCCGGCCTGGCAGTTAGCATAGAAACCAACCCCCTACTCTTTATGCTTCCGGCAACAATTGCAGGTTCCCTTGCGTTTATGTTACCAGTAGCTACCCCTCCCAATGCTATAGTTTTTGGCAGTAAACGTATTTCCGTCATTCAGATGGCTAAAACGGGCTTTTTCCTAAATATTATAGGGATTATCCTGGTATCTGTGATAACTTATTATTTCGGTACCTTTATTTTTGATATTGTAGAAGGCGTTTTTCCAGAATGGGCAAAGATCGACTAGCAGAAATTTCCTAACTTAATAAGCATCCATATGAAAAATACTATCCTTTTTTTAGCTTTTCATCTTATAATTAACTCATTGGCCTATAGTCAAAACGGTAAAGTTTTGGACGAACTTACTCTTGATAGTAAAATATTGAAGAGTCAGCGAAAATTTGCAATTTATTTACCTCCGGATTATGATTCCTCCCAACGAAGCTATCCAGTACTTTATTTACTGCACGGCGGAGGTGATGACCAAACCGGTTGGGTGCAATTTGGAGAAGTTTTACATATTACAGACAAGGCTATTCGCGAAGGTAAGGCTACCCCAATGATCATTGTAATGCCCGATGCAAATACTGGAAAGAGAGGATATTTTAACAGAGGGGACTGGCGCTATGAAGATTTCTTTTTTGAAGAATTTATGCCTCATGTGGAATCTAATTATCGTATTAAAGGGGAAAAGCGATTTCGTGCAGTGGCAGGCCTCTCTATGGGGGGCGGTGGTTCTTTTATGTACGCTTTACATCATCCGGAGTTATTCTCTTCGGCCTGCCCTTTAAGTGCTTCCGTTGGTCCACTTACAATTGATAAATTAAAAGAACGACTAAAAGAAAGAGGAGAATCCTATTCAGAAGAAGAAATCAAAACTTATTTCAAACGTCATAATGCTATTTCTTTGGTTGAATCTATGCCGGTTGAAGACATTAAGTCGGTTAGGTGGTTTATTGATTGTGGAGATGATGATTTTTTATACGAAGGTAATAGTCTTGTTCATATTGCAATGAAGAAAAAAGATATTCCTCATGAATACAGAGTCCGAGATGGCAGGCATAGCTGGACCTATTGGAGAGCGTCACTACCAGTAGTATTAGAATTTGTATCTGATGCATTTCATCAATATTAATCAATAATAATATGAAATTAAAAACTACCCTTATGGCCTTATTTTTTGTTACAGTTATGAATGCACAGGAAAAGTACCCTCAGGACTTGCCTTATTATCAGATTCCGGACTATCCGGATAGTTATACGGCAGGAACTGTGGTTGCCCGAATGATAGATGGTTTGGGATTCAGGTATTATTGGGCAACTGAAGGATTGCGGACCGAAGACCTGGCCTATAAGCCTTCGGAAAGCAATAGAACTATTGATGAAACCTTAGATCACCTTTATAACTTATCACGCGTCGTGTACAACTCCGCAGTAAGGGAAATAAATGATAGAACACAACCCAGGGAAGAAGTACTTTCTTTCCAGGAAAAAAGAAAGCGCACTTTGTTAAATTTTAAAAAAGCCAGTGAAATTTTTATTAATGTTAGAGACCTAAATGAACATCAGGTGATCTTTAAATCCAAATCAGGTACGTTTGAAAACCCGTTCTGGAATCAGATAAACGGGCCTATTGAGGATGCTATTGGGCATAGTGGGCAGATAGTGGCTTTGCGAAGGGCATCGGGTAACCCAATAGATCCGAAAGTTAATGTTTTTAGAGGCACCAGGCGTTCAGAGTAAATATTGGGAATTACAGAGTAATGGATTTTTTAATGATTTTACTAACTTGCTGAAAGGATTTACGCCATAATGGGACTATTAATTCATGAGGAAACAGGACATGGTTTGATGCTAAATAATTCTATATATATGCCATTAGGCCTTTTGTGAAATGTGGAAATCTGTAAAATATTTCCATGATATCAGGTTTATTATTATCAATTCAATTAAACACTTTAAATAACAAACAAATGAAAAAAATTCTTCTTCCAACAATTGCGCTTTTATTACTTAGTTTTAGTCTCTCAAGTTCTAAAATTACGAATCAAGAAAGAGTAATAGGAGCCCTTGAATTGACTAAAACACAACTGCATATGCTGGAAACCCTTAACGGACTAAGTGAGGAGCAGTTGAATTTCAAAAGTAGTCCTGGATCATGGTCCATTGCCGAATGTGTTGAGCATCTGGCCATTTCCGAAAATGCTTTTGACCAAATGCTTCAGGAATCCTTAAAAACACCTGCTGATCCAGCTAAGCGTGCCGACGTAAAAATGACCGATAAAGAGCTTATGGCTATGATTAGAAACCGCGATACCAAAACAAAAACCTCAAAACCTTTTGAGCCAACCGGGAAGTTTGGATCCTATGAAGAAAGCCTGAAAGCTTTTCAATCAAAAAGAGTAGAACACATAGTCTATATGGAGACTACCGAAGATGATCTGAGAAATCATTACGCACAATTAACTTTTGGAACAGTTGATGCCTTTCAAATACTTATGTACATGTCTGGCCATACTGAACGCCATGTAAGGCAAATGGAAGAAGTTAAGGCTGATAAAAACTTTCCTAAGGAATAATATTTTCGTTATATAAAAAAGGATAATTACTATGCCCTTTTTCTATTTTATTAGGAGAGGGCATATCCTTTTAAATGGTATTGCTTATTTTTAAAGCGATGACATTTCTGACCTTCATAATTTTTACAGGCTTCGTTGCCCTGTATGCTACCTGGAAACTTCGCCGGGATAAATTAAATACCAAAGACGGTTATTTTCTGGGAGGAAGATCTCTTACAGGAGTGGTCATAGCCGGATCATTGCTTTTGACCAATATTTCCACTGAACATCTTGTTGGAATGAATGGTTCAGCCTATAAAAATGGGGCCATCATAGTAGCATGGGAGGTTACCTCTGCATTGGCGCTCGTAATTGCAGCTTTATATTTTGCACCTCGGTACCTAAAAATGGGGCTGACAACGATTCCGGAATTTTTGGAAAAACGATTTGATGGTCTTACAAGAACTCTGGTAGCGCTATTGCTTATCATATCTTTCGTAGCCACACTTTTGCCGATAGTTCTATATACCGGAGCATTAAATATAGAAGCCATATTTGAAATCTCAGAACTACTGAATGTAAGTCAGAAAGAAGGAATTTGGATAACTATACTAATTGTTGGAGGTATTGGCGCTCTTTATGCCATATTTGGCGGACTTAAAATGGTTGCATATACAGATACCATAAACGGGTTTGGCCTACTTGTAGCGGGTTTACTTGTTCCTATACTGGCACTTTGGAGTATTGGAGATGGAAATTTGGCAGAAGGAATAAGCAAGGTCTTTGAGAAAAACCCGGGTAAATTTAATGTTATAAGCCAAGAAACAGGGGTTGGGCCAGGATCAAGGTCGGCCATATTGCCCTTTGAAGTAATCTTCACAGGTTTAATGATAAACCAGATCTATTTCTGGACCATGCACCAGTCAATTATCCAGAGGGTGCTCGGGGCCGTAAATCTTAAGGAGGCTCAAAAAGGATTGTTGTTTACTGGGCTTTTGAAAATCCTGGTTCCTTTGGTAATAGTACTTCCAGGCCTTATTGGGTTCTATTATTTTGGAGAAGAATTTTATGATAATCCTGATAGTGTTTACCCCAATCTTGTGAAAATGGTATTACCAGCCTGGTTAACAGGATTCTTTGTTGCAGTTATGATGGGGGCTATACTCACTACTTTCAACAGTGCTTTAAATAGTGCGGCCACAGTTTTCAGTCTGGGTATTTTTAAACGCTATATCCAAAAAAATGCCGGGGAAAAAAAGCTGGTGCTTATAGGCAAATGGACCTCAGCTATACTTGCGATCTTCGCCATTGGAATAGCTCCTTATGTAGCCAATGCCCCTGAAGGACTTTATCAACTATTGCAGCAACTTAACGGCATATTCTTTATCCCGATTGCAAGCGTTATTATAGCAGGATTTTTACTGCCAAATGTTTCTGCTACAGGAGCAAAAGCGGGTCTTTTCTTTGGTTTGTTATTTTATATCATGAGTTACTTTATTCTGAAAGTTGATCTGCATTTTGTGCATATATGGGGAATTGAATTTGTACTAAATATTTGTGTAATGCTTTTAATATCACGGTTCTTTCCAAATAAGGAAACTTTTGTTATTAAAGATGCCGGAATATTAAACCTTAAACCGTGGAGATTTGCAGTGCCTTTTAGTCTGTTTTTAGTAATATTCACCATTATTTTGTACCTTTTACTTGGAAATATTTAGTATGGAAAAGGTATTTAGAAATTATAACGCTATTGATGTAAATGCTGCAGTGCGAGGACATTATCGCAAAATGCGGGAGAGACAAACCTATGAATATGTTCAAGGAATGCATCAAAAATATCTGAAGTTTAATAAGCCCATGGACCTATGGGATGCAATGATACATTTAAATGACCTGATTGATGTAAGCGATCCTGATTTGGATCTACCTAACGTACAGCATCTTATTCAAAGTGCCGAGGCAATCAGGGAGGATAAACGACCGGACTGGATGCAATTGGTTGGCCTGATACACGATTTAGGGAAAGTAATGTTTCTTTGGGGAAGCGATGAAGATGGAACAAGTCAGAACGAACAATGGGGAATGGTTGGTGATGTTTTTGTGGTTGGTTGTGCGCTGCCGGAATCTTGTGTTTACCCCGAATTCAATCAACTTAATGCTGATATGAGAGATTCCAGATATAGTTCTGAATTAGGAATATATGAAAAGCATTGTGGTCTGGATAATCTTACTCTTGCATGGGGCCATGATGAATATCTATTTCAGGTATTACAGCACCATAAAGGAAACCTAATCCCGGAAGCCGGGATGGCCATGATAAGGTATCATTCCTTCTACCCATGGCATAGCGGCGGAAGTTATACTTCTCTACTTTGTGATAAAGACAAAGAATATTTAGATTGGATAAGAGATTTCAATAAATATGATCTCTATACTAAATGTAATAAAACCTATGATCTGGAAGAGATTAAGGATTATTATTTGCCTATTGCTCAAAAATACCTGGGAACAGGTCCAATTTACTGGTAGTGCCTGAGCTGAAAGAAAATGTCCTCCAATAGGATATTAAATAATTTGTCGACTTACGTTTTTATCGTAATTACTGGTCTTTTTGGGTTCTATGCGAATATTTAAAGTTTAATCGAAATAAATTATGCTATGAGTATGAAATCGAAATATTTCTATGCAAACATTGTCTGTCTTAAAAAAATTTATCCCGCACTACTCTTCAAAAAATATTATGATATATTAACAATATAGGATGATCAAAATCATTAACTTAGAGTAAAATGGTTTTTAATTTTGCAATTATTAGTCATAAAAACCTATATCATGAAAAATATATTATTTCGTAAATCCAATAAAATTCTTTTATCGACAATAACGGGAATTATTTTGTTAATGGGAATACCTGCAACACTCCAGGCATCCACGTTCTTCCAGGTTAGTCCTCAGGAAGTTACATCCTATAAACAATTAAAAGGAGAGGTAGTTGATGGTCAGAATAACAAACCTCTTGTATTTGCCACGCTTACCTTAGAAGGAAGTAATATTAGCACGATAACAAATACCGAGGGTAAATTTTTATTAAAAATTCCAACAAGTATCAAACAGGGGAATATTATTGTAGACTTTTTAGGTTTTAAAACTTCCGTAATTCCTTTAGATCAATTGAAGGAAACTAATAATAAAATTGCCTTGGCCATCTCAATTACCAAATTAGATGAAGTTAATGTTGTTATTCCTAAAAGTGCCCGTAATCTGGTTAAGGAAACGCTGAGAAAAAAAGGGGAGAATTACTTTAAAGACCCTACGTTAATGACGGCATTTTATAGGGAAACTATTAAAAAACGAAAGAAAAATGTATCTCTTTCAGAGGCAGTGGTTAACATTTATAAATCCTCATATTCCTCCGGGCAAAAAGATGCTGTACTGCTCTATAAAGCTAGAAAGAGTACAGATTACAGCAAACTGGACACCATTGCACTCAAACTACAGGGAGGGCCGTTTAATGCACTTTATGTAGATATTATGAAGTATCCTGAATATATCTTTAATGAAGTTACCATGGATGATTATGACTTTAGTTTTGAAAGAACAACAAGGATTAATGACAAATTGATATATGTAATAAATTTTAAACAACGCCCTGATATATATGATCCTCTTTATATGGGAAAATTATATATTGACGCCGAAAAAAAGATTCTTACCAGTGCCATTTATTCTTTAAATATTACAGATAAGGAAAAGGCAAGTAAGATGTTTGTTAGAAAAAAACCCCGCAATGCCAAAGTTTACCCTAGGGAAATTGCCTATAGAGTGGATTATAGGGAAAAAAACGGAAGATGGTATTATGGATATAGTAACGTCCTTTTAGAGTTCATAATCAACTGGGATAAAAAGCTTTTCAATTCCGTTTATAGTATGAGCGCAGAAATGGCGGTAACCGATTGGGAAAAAAATATTGATGGTGAAGTTCCTAAAATTAAGGATAGATTAAAGTCTACCATTATTCTTAGTGAGACTGCTATTGGTTTTTCAGATCCGGATTTCTGGGGAGAATACAATATCATAGAACCTGAAAAATCTATTGAATCTGCTATTAAGAAAATACAGCGACAGTTAAAGAAGTCTAAGACTGACGGGGGGGAATCTGAACCTTGATAAAGGAATGAAAAATATTTTTTTAATCGGCCTCATATGAGGCC
>CBDTVT010000029.1:0-22707 GCA_965364275.1 uncultured Eudoraea sp.
TGCCCCAAATCTTACCATGAACTTAACCTACTTATGCTATGGCAAGTCTAAAGTAACGGCCTTTAATTCGTTGTGACTAAAAAGCCGACAAATAGCATAAATTATCGATGAAATGCACAATTTCGTGCATTTCATCGATGAAAATGTTAATATGCCCTTTCATTTTTACCCTCATAAAAGTTTATAAAAGCCCTATTTACAACTTTGTTACCCCCGGGGGTAGGGTAATCTCCTGTAAAATACCAATCGCCAAGGTTCTTAGGGCATGCCTGATGTAAACTTTCGATTGTTTGATAAATTATTTGAACTTCAGCTTTAATGTCTACTGGACTTAGTAGTTCACCAATTTTTTTAGATATCTGCTCTGCGCTAAAAGGTTGATAAAAATCTTTTACATAATTAATAATATCCTTATCAGCAGTTTCAATTTGTTGAATACATTTGTGATATATATCTTCTACTTGCTGTAATGATTTCTGTTCCTTATGCAATTCATGAGCAGCCTTAAAGGCTATAAAATCATCTAGTTTTGCCATATCAATGCCATAGCAATCTGGATAGCGAATTTGTGGTGCAGAAGAAACAACAATTATTTTCTTTGGTGATAACCTGTCTAAAATTCGTAAAATACTTTTCTTTAAGGTCGTACCCCTAACAATACTATCATCAATAATAACGAGATTATCATTCTTGTTTACAGAACCATATGAAATATCATATACGTGTTCAACCAGATCATCCCTGTAGCTATCCTGCGTAATAAATGTTCTTAGTTTTGCATCCTTTATGGCTACTTTTTCAATCCTGGGACGAACATCTAAAATTTTGTTTATTTCCTTTCTGGTAATATTAGGGCCTAATTTAAGTATCTGTTCTTCTTTTTTCTTATTCAAATAATTCTGCGCTTCTTTGATCATTCCTAAATAGGAGGTCTCTGCGGTATTAGGGATATATGAAAAAACCGTATTTTTTATATCTTCGTTTATAGCAGACAATATTTGTGGAAAAATCAATTTACCCAATTCTTTTCGCTCCTGATATATTTCTTTATCGCTACCCCTTGAAAAATAGATTCTTTCAAAAGAGCATGCTTTTCTTTCCTTTGGCTCTAATATTTCAGTAGTGTTTACGGTACCGTTTTTCTTTATGATTATTGCATTGCCTGGGTCGAGTTCTTTGACATCTTCATAAACGACATTAAAAACCGTTTGTATTGCAGCTCTTTCCGAGGCTACTACTACTACCTCATCGTTTTTAAAGTAATAAGCAGGTCTGATTCCTGAAGGATCCCTGAGGACAAAGGCATCTCCATGGCCAAACATCCCTGCTATAGCATATCCGCCATCCCAATTCTTTGCTGCTTTTTTAAGAATTTTGGAAACTTTTAATCTTTCGGCGATCAAAGGAGAAGCCTCCATCTTATTATAGCCTTCCTTCTTTATTTGTCTGTATAGTTTTGCTACAGCATCATCAAGAAAATGGCCTATTTTTTCCATGACCGTAACCGTATCTGCCATTTCTTTTGGATGCTGCCCCAGTTGTATCAAATTATCAAAGAGCTCATCAACATTGGTCATATTAAAATTACCGGCAACAATAAGATTTCTATGCATCCAGTTATTTTGCCTAAGGAAAGGATGTACACTTTCAATACTGTTCTTTCCAAATGTGCCATATCGGACGTGCCCAAGTAGTACCTCACCTATATATGGGATATTCTTTTTTTGTAAATCTGTATTGTCTATATATTCAGGGTTTTCTTTTAATGCGATATTAATACGGTCATTAATCTGGGCAAAAATGTCTTGTATTGGTTGTGATTCTACAGAACGTACTCTGCTCATGTAACGCTCCCCAGCAGCCATGTCTAATTTAATACTGGCAAAACCGGCACCGTCCTGACCTCGGTTGTGCTGTTTTTCCATCATTAAATACATCTTGTTTACTCCATAAAAAATACTGCCGTACTTTTCCTTATAATAATCCAAGGGCTTTAATAGCCTTATTAAGGATATTCCACATTCGTGTTTAATGGCGTCACTCATTATTTAAATGAATTAAAAAAGCCCCGTTAGTCCGAGGCGAGTTTTATTATTGTAATTCAATATCAAATTGTGTCAATTCCCTGAATTGATGTAACCTTCTCTCCACTTCTTCTTTCTTTAAATTTGCCATTCGTTCTGTTCCAAAACGTTCTACGCAAAATGAAGCCAGATTGGATCCATGGATAACTGCGTTCCTTAAATTGTTGAATGATATGTTCTCTGTCTCTGACAGATAACCTACAAAACCTCCTGCAAAAGTATCACCTGCTCCTGTAGGATCAAAAACTTCTTCTAAAGGAAGAGCAGGCGCAAAGAATATATTATCATTATGGAAAAGTAAAGCACCATGCTCCCCTTTCTTTATGACCACGTATTTTGGTCCCATAGTATGAATTTGAGCTGCTGCTTTTACTAAAGAATATTCATTAGTTAGTTGTCTTGCTTCTTCATCGTTTATGGTAATAATATCTGTATGTTTTATGACCTCGTTTAATTCTTTCGAAGTATTATTCATCCAATAGTTCATGGTGTCAAGGACAATTAACTTTGGTCTTTTCTCCATTTGATTGATAACGCTCATTTGGATACTAGGATGTAAATTACCCAACATAACCACATCTGCATTTTTATAGTTGGCAGGCACAACTGGATTAAAATCTGCCAGCACATTTAATTCTGTACTAAGGGTGTCCCTGGTGTTGAGATCGTTACGATATTTACCACTCCAAAAAAAGGTCTTCCCTCCTTTTACAATTTCTATAGCCGAGATATCAATATTTTTATCTGCCAGAAATTGTAGGTATTCATTGGGCATATCATCGCCTACTACAGAGACAATGGCTGCGTCTACATCAAATTGCGAAGCCGCCAGACCAATAAATGTAGCAGCTCCTCCCAGAATTTTGTCGGTTTTCCCAAATGGGGTTTCGATAGCATCGAAGGCAACAGTACCAACAATTAAAAGTTTCCCCATATCAGGTTTTTGAAATATGGTGCAAATATACACTTTTGATGTTCCAAATAATCCTAATTAAAACTAAAAAAGGTCTTAATTATTTTCTGCCGAAATCTGCCGGAATTTCGCCCCATGCCTTCGTTTCCCATTTTACTATCGGCGTATTGTATGAATTGTTTTTTAACCATTCAACTGCCCTGCGAATGAGATTGAATAAGGCTTTGTTTTTTTTGTTCTCTAAAAGCTTGGTATTACAGCTTTTTTTCCTCACCCAGCTTATAGCAGTCCTTGAATCTGTATAAATAATACGATCGCTATTTTTCTGCTTTAGAAAAGCCAATCCGTGAACTATCGCAAGAAACTCACCTATATTATTGGTGCCTTCTTTGAACGGGCCTTGTTTAAATAGTCTTTTACCAGTTTTAGTATCAACCCCCTGGTATTCCATTATTCCGGGATTTCCGCTGGATGCCGCATCCACAGAAATAGAATGATAATTTGGCTCTCCTATTTTAAGAAGATCCTGTGGGGAAAGCTGAGGGCTGTTTTTCTTTTTTCCTTTATAAGCATCGTAATTGCTGTTATAAGCTTTTTTGGCTATTTCAAAAGCGGGGAATGACATATATTGGGCTCCTTTAGCACCGGAAATTGCTGCTTTGCAATCATCCCAACTTTCATAAATACCGGGCCTCTTGCCTTTCCAAACCACGTAAAATTTATTCTTTTTAGCCATTATCCCTTAAACAATAGTTCTTCGATTACCCTTGGAAAATGCTCGTATTCCAGTTCATGGACTTTTTGGGCTATAATTTCTGGGGTGTCCCCCGCGTCTACAAATGTTTTTACCTGCATGATAATAGCCCCTTCATCATAATGTTCATTAACATAATGAATGGTAATTCCTGTTTCTGGTTCTGAATTCTCCTTTACAGCCTCATGTACCTTCATTCCATACATTCCTTTACCTCCATACTTCGGTAGCAATGCAGGATGAATATTTATAATTCTATCTGGAAAATAATCAATTAACCTTTTTGGTATTCGCCATAGGAAACCAGCGAGAACAATTAAATCGAGATTGAGGTTATTTAAAAAATCTGAAATTAAGTCAGATTCCATAAAGGCGTGCCTGTTAAAATATAAAGCACTAATACTAAGTCGCGCACACCTGTCTAAAACTTTGGCGTCTTTCCTGTTTGTTAGGACAGCGACTATTTCAACTTGTTTATTTTCAGAAAAATATTGGATAATGTTTTCAACATTTGTGCCCGAGCCCGAAGCAAAAAGAACTATTCGTTTCATTTAGACAAAATTATTCTTTTTGAAATTAAGTCCTAAGTTTATTAAAGATATGATGCTCGCCTGCCCGGAATTAGCGACTTATTTAACAGAAAAAATCAAACATTATATTGATTTTAGGCATTTTGCGGGCAGTAAATTTATATACAAACTAATATTCTTGAGTATAATTTTCTTAAATTACGATACATTTTTACGTCAAATAGTGTTATTACACCATAAGTTTTTTATTTTTGCCAACGATTTAAATTTTTAAAACCAAAATTATTATGTCAGACATTGCATCAAGAGTAAAAGCTATCATCGTTGATAAATTAGGAGTTGATGAGAACGAAGTTGTAGCCGAAGCTAGCTTTACCAACGACTTAGGGGCAGATTCATTGGATACTGTTGAGTTGATAATGGAATTTGAAAAGGAATTTGATATTCAAATCCCTGATGATCAAGCAGAAAACATCGCAACCGTTGGCCAAGCTATTAGTTATATAGAAGAAGCCAAGTAAATTTATGAGTTCTTAATAAAGATTTATAATTATCCATGCGGTAATCGTGCTGCATGGATAATTTTTTTTAATTTACACATGGGTTAGACATCAATTTAAAATTGGGCTAAATGCAATTAAAGAGAGTTGTGGTTACTGGACTTGGTGCCTTAACACCTATTGGCAATAACATTGAAGAATACTGGAAAGGATTAACGGAGGGTAAAAGCGGCTCAGCACCAATAACCTATTATGATACAGAAAAATTCAAAACTAAATTTGCCTGCGAGTTAAAAAACTATGATCCATTGGATTACTTTGACAGAAAGGAAGCACGGAAATTAGATAAGTTTGCTCAATATGCCATGATTTCTTCAGATGAAGCTATTATAGATTCAGGATTAGATCTGGAAAAAATAGATAAATTTGGAGTAGGGGTTATCTGGGGCACTGGAATTGGTGGCTTGGAAACCTTTCAAAATGAGGTTTTAAATTTCGCGGCCGGTGACGGAACGCCGAGGTTTAATCCTTTTTTTATTCCTAAAATGATTGCTGATATTGCCCCTGGTAATATCTCAATTAAGTATGGTTTTATGGGGCCTAATTATACCACAGTATCTGCATGTGCCTCTTCTGCCAACGCCATGATTGATGCATTAAATTATATCAGATTGGGTTATTGTGATGTTGTTGTCTCGGGAGGAAGTGAGGCGGCGGTGACGATTGCAGGGATGGGAGGTTTTAATGCTATGCATGCTTTGTCTACCCGTAATGATAGCCCTGAAACAGCTTCTAGACCCTTTGATGCTACCAGAGATGGTTTTGTGCTTGGAGAAGGTGCCGGGGCATTAATTTTGGAGGAATTGGAACATGCAAAAGCGAGAGGAGCCAAAATATATGCAGAATTAGTTGGAGGTGGACTATCGAGTGACGCATATCACATGACCGCGCCAAATCCAGAAGGTACCGGTGTTGTAAGGGTAATGGAGAATTGTTTACGCGATGCGAATCTTAGACCAGAAGATATTGATGCTATTAATACACACGGAACAGCCACCCCTTTGGGCGATGTTGCTGAACTAAAAGCAATTAGCCGGGTTTTTGGTGATCATGCTGCGAACATAAATATTAATTCTACTAAATCAATGACAGGACATTTATTGGGTGCTGCTGGTGCGATTGAAGCAATAGCTTCAATTTTAGCAATGAATCACAGCTTGGTTCCACCAACTATAAATCATTCTGTTGTAGATGAAAATATAAACCCAAAGCTAAATTTAACGCTAAACAAGGCCCAGAAAAGGGAAGTTAATGTGGCAATGAGTAACACTTTTGGTTTTGGCGGACACAATGCGTGTGTGGTATTCAAGAAATTTAGTTAAAAAACAAAATGAATTTTCCTTCTAATATATTTAATTCCCATTCTAAAGAGGATGGGGATTTTTTTTTAGGGATTTCAAATATATTAGGGTTTAAGCCCAAAAAACTAAGTGTTTATAAAAAGGCTTTTCTTCACAGGTCCGCTAATAAAAAAGATAAAAATGGACTGCCATTGAATTATGAGAGACTTGAATTTCTTGGCGATTCTATGTTAGGGACCATTATTTCACGATACTTATATAATGAAGTTCCTAATGGGGATGAAGGATACTTAACCAAAATGCGCTCTAAAATAGTGAGCAGAAAGCATTTAAATGAATTGGGTAAGGATTTGAATCTCATATCATATGTAGAAAGTAGAATCCCCAAATCACATTTTGGAGATAATATTCATGGAAATGTTTTTGAAGCTCTGGTAGGTGCAATTTATTTAGACAGGGGTTATAAATATTGCGATAAGTTTATTAACGATCGCGTAATAGACCCTTATGTAGACATTGAACAACTGGAAGGAAAAGTAATAAGTTATAAAAGTCTGGTGATTGAATGGTGCCAAAAGCAGAAAAAGGAATTCCATTACAATGTATATGAGGATACTGGTAAAGACCCTCTAAAGCATTTTGCGGTTAAACTTTCAATAGATGAAAGAGTAATGGCTAAGGCAAGGGCTACTTCAAAAAAGAAAGCTGAGGAAAAAGCATCTAAAAGAGCATTTTTTGCGCTGCAGGATAAAATGGGGAGGATACAGATATAATAATCTTATATTTACATTTTACTCGAAGAAATGATCACATTGCATAAATTTTCTGATGATTTTTGTGAAGAAAATTATGTGCTCATTGCATTACATAGTGGTTTAGAAGATTATGCTTTAGCCTATGCCTTAAATAGGTCACTTAAAACAAGTTTAAAAAGATCTAAGACGGATCTGGATATATCTAATGACACCTCCTTTCCTATTTATGAATGGAAAGATAAACTTAATGATAGGGATTGGACTTTGATTGTTAATACCAGTATTAAAGATGAATATTTGGAATTTGATGATCTTTTTAGCAATGAAACATCCTCTACTGTTTATCACTTAATACCTGAATACAAGGATGTTGATTATTTACTAAAAATTGAGCAGGAAGAAGATGAAATAGATAGTGCTATGCTGGATTCTATTCTTGAAATACCCAAGATAATTACAGCATACCAAATTGAAACCAATAAACTAAAATCCAAGCAAAACTTAATTATATAGCAGTATGCCTAATACAAAAAAGACAAAAATTGTAGCTACTTTGGGGCCGGCAACGAGTAAAAGAGAGGTCCTAAAGGAGATGATAGAATCCGGAGTGGATGTCTTTAGAATTAATTTTTCCCATGCAGATTATGAAGATGTTTCCGAGCGCGTCAAAATGATTCGCTCACTTAACGAGGAATTGGGAATGTATACAGCAATTCTTGCCGACTTACAAGGTCCTAAATTAAGAGTTGGAGTTATGGGCGGCGAAGTTATTGTCGCACCAGGAGACGAGATTACTTTTGTAACAGGTGAACCATTCGAAGGAAATGCCGAAAAAGTATATATGAATTATTCGAGCTTTCCAAAAGATGTAAACCCCGGGGAACATATTTTGCTCGACGACGGAAAACTGATGTTTGAAGTGCTTACCACGAATAGGGAGAATGAAGTAAAGGCGAAAGTAATTCAGGGAGGTCCATTGAAATCGAAGAAAGGAGTAAACCTTCCAAACACTGACATTAGCCTGCCTGCTCTTACTGAAAAAGATATTAAAGATGCTATTTTCGCAATATCTCTTGATGTAGATTGGATTGCCTTGTCTTTTGTAAGATTTAGTCAGGACCTTATCGATCTTCAAAATTTAATTAGGGAACATACTAAAAACAAGATTCCAATTATTGCTAAGATTGAAAAACCAGAAGCAGTAAAAAATATTGATAAAATTGTTTCCTATTGTGATGGGATTATGGTTGCACGAGGAGACCTTGGTGTGGAAGTTCCCGCTCAGGAGGTTCCACTTATCCAAAAGAAACTCGTGCTAAGAGCTAAAAAAGCCAGAATTCCTGTAATTATAGCTACTCAAATGATGGAAACTATGATCACTACCCTTACACCTACGAGGGCTGAAGTTAATGACGTAGCAAATTCTGTGATGGACGGGGCAGATGCAGTAATGCTTTCTGGGGAGACTTCTGTAGGAAATTATCCGGTTGAGGTTATACAAAAAATGGCCAGTATCCTGCATAGTGTTGAAGGATCTGAATTAATACGGGTTCCTCAGGAACCACCACATATTCGAACAAAAAGGTATATTACCAAATCTGTTTGTTATCATGCTGCTATTATGGCGAATGAAATTAAAGCAAAAGCTATATCTACGCTCACCAATAGTGGTTATACTGCTTTCCAAATTTCAGCATGGCGACCAAGCGCTCATATATTGGTATTTACCTCAAATAGACGAATATTAACACAGCTAAACCTACTTTGGGGCGTTAAAACATTTTACTATGATAAGTTTGTTTCAACAGATGAGACCATCGAAGATGTAAACAGTATTGCATGTAAAAAAGGCTTTTTAGACGTTGGTGATATGCTTATAAGTTTGGCTGCAATGCCAATAAAGACCAAGGGAATGGTAAATACACTAAGGGTCACGGAAATTGAAACATGTAGCTTCTAGATCTAAATTGAGAATAATCATTTAGAATTTATTAAGCCACTTCTCGCTCGTAAGCTATAAAGTTTACAATCTTTCCCTTTTTGTTGAAAATGGGTTCTCCTTTAATCCAACAGGTATAGGTTGAGCCATCTTTTCTGTAATTAACTACTACAGCTTCAAACGGCTCCTTGTTTTTAACTGCTTTTGCAATGATTGCGGTAATTTTACAGCTGGTTTCTTCGCCCTGAAAAATTTTCGGATTTTTACCCTTAATCTCATTTAAGGTATAACCGTTCATTTTAAAAACATTATTCGTGGCATATACAATTTTTAATTCAGGGTCGGTTACAAGTATAACCTCTTCTTTATCCATGAGTTCCTTATTAAAATTATTCCTGTATGACCAGCGGTTACTTTGAGCAAGGGTTTTTAGAAATCTAAGATCATCTAAATCCTTACATGTTTTATCAAAAAAAGAACCCGAAAGATCCCAGGATAAAATAGGTAGGACTTTTGGTTTATTATTTATATAGAAATTGGACGCAGCCTTATCGTAATTTTTAAATTCCTTCATTGATTCTAATTCCTTTAAAAACTATTAAAATTTTGAATGTGGAAAGGAAATTTCTTAAGCCAAAAATGGACTTAAAAGCTTTCTTTCTCATAGCAATTTTTATCAATACTACTAAAAGATATTTGAGTGGTAAAATTTACATGGCTTATTAACAGTTTTGTTTAATAATTGCAGTAAACAGGGCGGATTTCATAACTTAACTATAAACAAAAAAAATAATTATTTTCTATCGATTTGACCGCTAATAATTGAATTAGTATGCTCTATTAAAGGAGAATTTTTGACAAAATAAGCCGGAGAGAACAAGATTTATAATTAGAAATCAAACCTAAGTTGAACTGTTACAACATCTTTTATTTTATGCGATTCCCTGATATCCGTATTCAAATTTGCCAGCGTAATACCTAATAAGCGAACTGAGTTTTCCAGTTTTTCCTGATATAATAATTCCTTGGCGGTCTCTAATATTAGATCTTTATCTGCTACAAAATAAGGCAAAGTTTTACTTCGTGTTTGGAGGCTAAAATCACTATATTTTATTTTTAAGGTAATTGTTTTACCTGCTATTTCGGATTTCTTTAACCTGCCTTCCAGTTCCTGCGCAATATGATCTAATCGTTCTAACAAGAAAATCTCACTGCTGAGATTTTCACTAAAAGTTCGTTCGGCACCTACAGATTTGGGAATCCGATTGGCCTTAACAGCGCTATTATGGATACCTCTTACTACTTGGTAATAATGAGTCCCGCTCTTTCCGAAATTATCTTCCAAAAATTGCAGTGATTTGCTTTTCAAATCTTTACCAGTAAAAACACCCTGTTTATACATCTTATCAGCAGTAACTTTACCAACCCCGTAGAACTTTCTTATTTCTAAATCTTCCAGGAATTGAAGTACTTCCTCGGGATTGACTGTTTTCTGTCCATCGGGTTTGTTATAGTCGCTTGCTATTTTGGCCACAAACTTGTTAATAGAGATTCCGGCCGAAGCTGTTAATCCCAATTCGTTAAAAATTCGTTGCCTTATTTCCTTCGCAATTAAAGTGGCTGAAGGGTTTCCTTTTTTATTCATGGTAACATCCAGATAAGCCTCATCTAATGAAAGAGGCTCCACCATATCTGTATAGTCGAGGAAGATTTCCCGTATTTGTTGTGATACTTCTTTGTATCTATGAAATCGTGGTTTTACGAATATAATATGCGGACAATTTTTCCTCGCGAGATAACCGCTCATGGCGCTTTTCACGCCAAATTTTCGTGCCTCGTAACTTGCCGCAGATACAACCCCTCTTTTTTCACTACCACCAACTGCAACAGGCTTTCCCTTAAGTTCAGGATTATCCAATTGTTCAACCGAGGCATAAAATGCATCCATATCTACATGTATTATTTTTCGTATGGAGAATTCATTGTGCATATTCAAATTTAAGGTATATTTAGTCTAATTGAAATGACACAAAAAACAGCAATTATATTAGGTGCTACCGGCTTAACAGGAAGTCTTTTATTGCAGATGCTTCTAAAAGACAATAGGTATAAGAAAATAAAATTATTTTCAAGGAAAACAGTAGGAATAAAAGATGAAAAGCTACAGGAGCACCTGATCGATCTGCTAAAATTATCCGATCACGTAAGTGATTTCCATGCAGATGAAGTTTTTTGCTGTATAGGAACCACCAAAGCTAAAACGCCTGATAAAGACCTTTATAAAAAAATTGACTACGGGATTCCTGTTAGCGCTGCAGAAATATGTAAAAAAAACAAAATAAAGACATTTGTTGTAATTTCTGCATTAGGAGCAAGTGCTGAAAGCAAGGTTTTTTATAATAAACTAAAGGGGCAAATGGAAAATGCGGTGGTTGCTATGGAAATCCCAAAAACTCATATTTTACAGCCGTCACTTATTGGAGGTTATAGGGAGGAGAAAAGGCCGGCAGAAAAGCTTGCAAAGAATGCGTTTCTTATTTTGAATAATATTTTAGCAGGGCCATTTAGGAAATACAGATCAATATATCCTCAAACAATTGCCAGTTGTATGGTATGGCTGGCAAATAATTCATATGAAAGAGTTAGAATTCCTTCTGATGAAATAGTGAATTTAGGAGTAATGGAAAACTAAGAGCTATCCTCATCTTAGGCTTAAGTTTGAACGAATATGATAGAAATAGAAAGAAAGTATCTGGTGAATTCAAAGGATTATAGGTCTTTAGCATTTTCAAAGTCACATATTGTTCAGGGATTTTTAAATTCACATCCTGATAGGGTAGTGCGAATAAGAATAGCAGATGACAAAGCATTTTTGACTGTAAAAGGAAGATCTAACAGCGCAGGCACTACCAGATTTGAATGGGAAAAAAAGATACCAACCCATGAAGCTAAGCTACTTTTAGAACTATGCGAACAAGAAATTCTGGAGAAAATCCGGTACTATATAAGAATAGGCGCCCACATAATTGAAGTAGATGAGTTTCTTGGCTCAAACAAAGGCTTGGTGATAGCAGAAATTGAAATTGAAAAAGAAGATGATATTATTGAAGTACCTTCTTGGGTAGGATTAGAAGTAACCGGGGATATCAAATATTATAACTCTCAATTAAGCAAATACCCTTTTAAAGAATGGAAAGTGTGAAATAAAAATTATTAAGCGGGACTTAACTTAAAAAGCACTTTTAAATTGTTCAAGGAATCTAACGTCATTCTCACTGAGCAAGCGGATATCCGAAATTTGATGAAGTAATAAGGTGATGCGATCTATACCCATACCAAAAGCAAAACCGGAATAGGTTTTACTATCAATCCCACAGTTATCCAATACATTTGGATCTACCATACCACATCCCATAATTTCCAACCAGCCCGTTCCTTTAGTCATCTTGTAGTCAGTTTCTGTTTCCAGTCCCCAATAAACATCAACTTCGGCACTGGGCTCTGTAAACGGGAAGTAAGATGGCCGAAGCCTTATTTTGGACTTCCCAAATAGCTCTGTGGTAAAAAACTGAAGTGTTTGCTTTAGATCTGCAAACGATACTTTCTTATCGATATAAAGTCCTTCTACCTGATGAAAAAAACAATGCGACCTTGCAGAAATTGCCTCATTTCTATAAACTCTACCCGGAGAGATCGTTCGGATTGGCGGTTTATTGTTTTCCATATACCGCACTTGAACAGAAGACGTATGGGTACGCAAGAGCATATCCGGATTTGTTTGAATAAAAAAGGTGTCCTGCATATCTCTGGCAGGATGGTGTTCCGGCAAGTTTAAAGCGGTAAAATTATGCCAGTCATCTTCAATTTCAGGCCCCTCGGAAACATTAAAACCTATTCTGGAAAAAATATCAATAATTTGGTTTTTTACTATGGAGATAGGGTGGCGCACCCCAAGTTCCATGGGCTCGGAAGGTCTCGTAAGATCGTTATATATTCTTTTTTCCTGGCTTCCAAGTTCGATCGCTTTTTTAAGGGTATTTACCTTTTCAGAAGCTTTACTTTTAAGTTCGTTTATTGTTTGACCAAATTCTTTTTTCTCTTCCGCAGGGATATTTTTGAATTCGGAAAAGAAATGATTCAAAAGACCCTTTTTTCCCAGGTATTGAATTCGGAAATCTTCAATTTCCTTCGGGTTATCTGACGAAAATTTATCTACTTCGGTAAGATGTTTTTTTAGTTGGTCTATCATTCTCTTTTTTAATAAATAAACATTTTAAGTAAAGCAAATGCAAAAGAAAAGGCAAATTTATAACAATTATCCATCAAGGAAGCATAATTAACTAAAAGCATTTAAGAATTAGGTTTTCTCAATTAAATCGGCTTGTTTAATCCATCTAACACATTCATCAAAATTTTCAAAAATATGCTCTTTTGGTACCAGATCCGGTATAATATCAATACGTTCCATCATATAACGCGGTTGGTTTAGGATATCTACAAAAAGAGGTATGATTTGGTATTTTCTCAATTCCTGTAGAACTTCCTCCATGGCATAGAGGCCAGATTGATCCATATATTGCATACGATCCAGGCGCAAGATAACTATCCTTGCTGTTTTGGGAATTTGCTCTGCGAGCTGCTGAAAATCACTTGTGGTCCCGAAAAATAGAGGTCCTTTTATGTGCTTTATAAAAACCTCGTGTTTTAAGCTTTTTGGAAAATCTTTCTCATCCGGCCATGCATCTTCTTTTAACAACGGTTTCACATCAGATCGTTCTGCCGTGAGATCCCCCATTTTTTTCATAAACATTAAAGAAGCAATGATAAGACCAATGCCCACAGCATAGACCAGATTCCAAAATGTGGAAAGTACCAAAACAACCAACATTACCAAAACTTCGGAACTAAGATGTATGGGGCCTAATTTTATATCTTTTGGCAAACTTGGAATTGCCCGTAATCCTTTATAATCCATAACACTTATTCCCACGGTGATCAAAATCCCTGCAAGAACAGCGGCAGGTATTTGTGAAGCAACAGGACCAATTAGCAGTAAAATCATTAATAAAATTATACCAGCAAGCATTCCCGAGAGTTTAGTTTTCCCTCCGGAATTTATATTTACTACGGTTCTGATAGTTGCGCCTGCCCCGGGCAGACCCCCAAAAATCGCAGCAATACTATTACCTATGCCCTGCCCAACCAGTTCTTTGTTTGGTTTATGTTTGGTTTTGGTCATATTATCAGCAACAACAGAAGTCAGAAGTGAATCAATGGCGCCTAGTAGGGCTAGTGTAAGAGCGGTAAAAATGTAGGGAGTAATAGCGATAAGTTTAAATTTGGTAAATATCTCCAATTTGGGCATCGGAAATCCCTCCGGTATTTTTTCTATGGTCCTGTAATCCAAATCAAATCCGTAGGCAATTCCGGATACAACTATCAGGGCAACCAAAGTGCTAGGAATGATTGTGGTTATTTTTTTAAACCCATATATAATAAGAATGGTGGCCATGGCAAGAATAAGTTCAAGCCAATTGATATTATTCATTGCTTTGGATAGTACTTTTATAGCCCCTAAAACCCCTGAAGCTTCAGAAGCTGCAAGGGTCTTTGCTTCATCTAATATCGCATTTTTCGTAATTTCTCCTGATCTGTTAATAGTTTCTTCAAAATCTTCAAGAACCAGGATTCCCTCTCCTGCTTCCTCTCTTAATATATTTTCAAGAATCAACTCTTCCGCTTGTGGTTTAAACTGATCCACAAAAGCTGAATCTTCTTTGGGATAATAACCAATAGCCGGAAGAATTTGTGTAATTATAATTATTGCTCCAATTGCCGTCATAAAACCCGATACAACGGGATAAGGTATATATCTTATATATTTACCAATTCCCAGGATACCCAATCCAATTTGAAAGAGTCCTGCCAAGAGAAACACACTTAATATTGCAGGCAGGGCCTTTTCTACACTACCATCATAAATTGCAATGATACCGGCAATAACAACCATACTTACAGCCGTCATGGGTGCGGTTGGTCCAGAAATCTGAGTACTCGTACCACCAAAAAGAGCGGCAAAAAAACTTATAAATATAGCACCGTACAATCCGGCACTTGGACCCAACCCTGATGAAACTCCAAAAGCCAGCGCTAAGGGGAGTGCTACAATTCCTGCTGTTAATCCGCCAAAAAAATCTCCTTTAAAATTTGAGAATAGGTTTTTCATAGTGTTTTATATGTACAGGCTAACAAGATAGAATATTTTAAGAACAAAAAAGGCCAGTCTAATACACCGGCCCTTTTTCATTTAGTAATTATGATTTAATCCAAATGATAAATCTCCATAATATTCTTTAAAATACCTTCAAAATCTATTTTTAAGTCAATCAGTTTACCTGTATGAACATCAAATACCCAACCATGTACTTTCAGATTTCGATCGCGATAAGCTTTTTGCACTGTAGCTGTTTTTATCAGGTTAACACATTGCTCCTGAACATTCAGTTCCACTAAACGATCATATTTTTTATTTTCGTCCTCTATGGCGTTGAGCTCATTTTTGTGGAGACGATATACATCTCTAATATTTCTGAGCCAGGGATTCAAAATACCCAGATCTGCAGATTGCATTGCTGCTTTCACTCCTCCGCATGCATAATGGCCACAAACTACAACATGATTCACTTTTAGGTGCTCAACGGCATAGTTTACAACAGACATTGCATTTAAATCAATGCTGATTACCATGTTTGCAATATTTCTATGTACAAAAACTTCTCCGGGTCCCAGACCCATTAAATCTTCTGCGGTTACCCTACTGTCTGAACAACCTATATACAATAATTCAGGGCTTTGACCCTTACCTAATTCTTTAAAATATTCTTTGTCGTCAGATAGCTTATCGCTTATCCACTTTTTATTGTTTTCAAATACTTTATCTATGTTCATTTTTTCTTTGTTTAAATTTTTGTTTAAGTTATTACAATTATGCCAATTTTGGTCTTAACCTGAAAAATTCAATATAACTATCTGGATTTTCAACAACCCCCCTTTCGGAAATTAACTTAATATCGATGTTTCTGTTAAAAGCCTTTTCAGTAAATTCTTCAAGAATTTCAATAATATCATTATCCAGATATCTGGTCTTGGTAACATCCAATTCAAGATAAGAATCTTTTGGAAGCGCATCAAGTTCTTTAAGTATTGCTCCTTTATTAAAGAAAGTGACCTCTTCAGCTAGGGTCATTTTTATTTTGTGCTTACCATTGCTTTTGTCTTCAATATGCAGGAAATGAGAGTTTTGATAACTTTTAATTAGAATGACCGCTATTCCAACACCTAATCCCAAACCGATACCAATAAGCAGGTCGGTAAAAATAATTCCAAGGACTGTAACTGTAAACGGGATAAATTGTTTCCATCCCATATGATACATTTTTTTAAATAGACCGGGCTTTGCCAATTTATAACCCACAATGAATAAAATTGCCGCCAGCACTGAAAGTGGTATCATGTTTAACAGTCTTGGGATGAGAATT
This sequence comes from uncultured Eudoraea sp., assembly GCA_965364275.1. GTDB lineage: Bacteria > Bacteroidota > Bacteroidia > Flavobacteriales > Flavobacteriaceae > Eudoraea. The sequence continues at coordinate 16,375 of CBDTVT010000029.1, forward strand.
ACAGATATCAAAAGAAGGAAACCATGAATGATTGCAGACATTTTTGACCTTCCACCTGATTGGATATTAGCAGAACTCCTAACGATTACCTGGGTAATGGGCAAACCTCCAATAAGCCCTGAAATAATATTTCCGGTTCCCTGAGCCAAAAGTTCTTTGTTGGTAGGTGTTACTCTTTTTCGAGGGTCCAGTTTGTCTGTGGCCTCAACACATAAAAGGGTTTCAAGGCTTGCAACTAAAGCAATGGTAAAGGCCGTTATCCATATTTCCGGACGACCTATTACCTCAAAATTAGGAAAACTAAACTGACCCATAAACGAATCTAGCGTATCTGGAATAGGTACGCTTACCAGATGATCAGAAGAGATACCCCAAAAGGCACTATCTTTTGTTACATTATAATAAAGGATCCCTACAAAAACTGCTACCAGGGGTCCTTGTATTAGCTGAAATATTTTAGCCTTTTTGGTAAGAAAATTATCCCATAGAACTAATATTCCAAGGGCCAGAAATGCTACTATTGTAGCTCCCAGACTTATAAAATTGAAGGCGTTAAATATCTCAGAGATGGTATTTTCTCCATCTACCTGAAAAAACGCAAAATCACCTTCCGGGTCTGCATCGTACCCAAAAAAGTGAGGAATTTGTTTTAGAATTATAATGATTCCAATACCTGTGAGCATTCCTTTAATAACAGAAGACGGAAAATAATAGGCGATAATACCTGCTTTAAGGATCCCGAATATGATTTGAATGGCACCGCCCAATACAACAGCTACTAAAAAGTTTTCATAACCGCCTAAGGCACCAATGGCAGTCAAAACTATGGCCGCTAATCCGGCAGCCGGGCCGCTCACACCTATTTGCGATCCACTAAGAGCTCCTACGATAATGCCTCCTACAATACCTGCTATTAATCCCGAAAATAATGGTGCGCCACTGGCCAATGCAATTCCTAGACACAATGGAAGTGCAACAAAAAATACCACAATACTCGCGGGAATATCGTTTTTCAAATATTTTAACATAATTAAAAAAATATATTGCCTTTAATAGATTATTAAAGGTTGATTAGAAATTAACTTGTAAATAGATTTATGCTTGTTTGATTAAAAATTCCGGTGGAGGTAATGGAATTTCAATTGCATGAGTAGAAATAAATATCTCCAGTTGATCTGAAAGAAATGTTCTTTCCTTTGGAGAGATGTGTATTTGTGCTATCCAATATTCAAGTAATGTTTTTTCTTCACTGTCGTCTTTCTTACCCTGTTCTTGTTGTTCTTCTTCATTTAAGGTTACAGAAATAAAAATATTATCCTCATTATTTACCAATGAAATAATAGATGGTGCAAATACCGCAAACAGCCAAATGGAAATAAGTGAAACTAAGACGGTAGATTTTATCATCCTGAATTTGGTTAAAAGGCAAATATAAAGGGAACTACATCATATATTTGTTAAAGAAAAATTAAAAATCTTTCAACAATTTAATTTCGTTTGAAGGCACCCAACCTGTTTTCCCATCTTTCAGTTCTATTTTTTTCCAATCATCTAACTGATCCAATACATATACTTTAGTCCCTTCATGTAAAAGGAATGCTTGTGAACTTCTATTATTAGGTTCAGATTTAACTATTAGCTCTTCAGAAAAAACGATGGCTGGCATGTCTGCTTCAAAATCCTGGAATTGAACTAATGCCAATACTATGCAGAAAACTGCAATAAAGAGGGAAGTAATACTAGTGATAAAAGCTATTCGTTTATGGGTAGAGTATCTTAAGTAATAAAAGAAAATATAGGCCAGAACAAACAGGAATACAAAAAAAACAGCCGCATAGGACCATTGATCGAAAGAGAGCAATAAGGTGATGTTTTGATATAACTTTGATAGACTTGTCTCCGGAAGTGGCTCAAAAGCATCTAAGGTCATGTTTTGAGCATATGCCAGATTATTTTTGATTTCCCTATCATTGGGTCTAAGCAACAAAGCCTTTTCATAATAGTAAATGCTGGGCGCTATCTGGTTTAATTTGTAGTAGCAGTTACCGATATTATAGTAAACAGCTGCCGAATGCTCACCGTTCTCTATTATTTTAAAGTAGTTCTCAGAGGCTTTTTCATACTCGCCTTCATTGTAATACGTCGTTGCCCTGTTAAAAAGAGCCTCGTTTTGTGCATTAGCTGTGAATGAAAGCAACATCAATAGTAAGACGATTAAATTCTTCATGGCTAAAGTTTTTTGTCTATTGATAAAATCGTTTCACTGGCTTTGTTGTAATCCTGCTGCATTTGGACATCAGAGAAAGGGCTATAGCGAGCCATTTCGCAATTTTTAAGCAGATCTGCAAAAGCGTGGATAGTTGTCTCGTCTATTTCTTTTTTAGATAATAGAGAGGCTATTTTATCCTTGCTAAACTCAGAGGTCTCTATTTTTAGCTTTGCTTTCAGATAGTTGTGCAAAGCTTTTTCAAGTGCAATATAGAAAGCATCCTTGTTGCCTAATGCCTTTTTGGCCTCAGAGAGATATTTCCTTGCCAGTTTATTGGCTTTCTTTATTTTATTACCGGCTACATCACTAGCAATGGCTTCCCGCCTTTTACCAAACAACACAGCAATTGGGATAAGCAAAAACGGTGAAAACAACCAAAAATAAAACCTTGTAGAACCAAAAAAATAATTTGTGCCAATAGCAGTTAAGTCTGGCTTAATTTTGATAAAATTAAATTGATCATTTGAGCTAATAACCGCCTGCTTATTTATTGAGGAAGGGCCACTTACTATAGAACCTGATCCTAATGGGCCTTCCATCACATTGATCATAATTTCATCTGAAGTCACGGATTTGTAATTCTCTAATTCCGGATCAAAATAACTGAATGAAATACCAGGGATAGGATATTTTCCTCTGAATGAAGGTACTATTGTATAATTATTGCTCACCTTGCCCTTCATACCCGATAGAGTGGTTCTCACCTCTTCATTAAATTCGGGCTCATAAACCTCTAAAGCTCCGGGAAGCGAAGGTTCAGGTAATTGAAACAGTTTTAAATTGCCATTCCCTTTTACAGTAATTATAGCTTGTAGGGACTCTGAAGCATTTAATGTTGTTTTGCTCGTCGAAACAGAAAATTCAAAACTGCCAACTGCACCACCAAAATCTGCGGGTTTGCCTTCAGATGGTAAGGGTTTTACATTTATCACACGCTTTCCGGCAGACACTGTTTTATTTGTTTGAGTATATATTCTGCCACCAAAAAAATCACGTTTGTTGGAAGGCACTTCCAATGTTACATCTAAAGAAAGAGGTTCAATGGTCAGTTGACCACTCTTTTGAGGATAAAGCACGACTCTTTTAAGAACTACGAAACGATAAGCCTTGCCCTCATAAGTGCCATTTTGAACATCGTATCTCGTAAAGGGCATATCCTGGCTCCAGAAATTATTGTATTTAGGATTGTCCAGTGGCCGAAAATTTGAAACATTAATTGAAGGACTTACGTATAATTTGTAAACAACACTTATAGCCTCATTGAGATAAGGCGAAGTTTTAGAAACTTCTGCTACTAAATGTAAATTATCATCTGCAATATCATCTACAGACATCTGATCATTTGGTTTATCTACCGCTGCCGTAACCTCTACATTTTTTGATAGTGATTTGTATACTTTCCCGTCTATGGTAATCGTTGACTGCCTAATAGCAAATTTACCCTGGGCGGTAGGTGCAAGGGTATAAGAATACGTTTTGGAATAGCTTCTGACACCGTTTATCCATGAAGAACTAATAGATTGAGATGGCCCCATGAGTACTCTAAAGCCTTGAAAATCAGGAGGAGTAAAATTGTCTCCATCTTTGTTCATGGCAAAATCTACCCGCAAACGCTCGTTTATACCCAACTTGCTTTTACTGAGCTTTACTTCAAAGGTAATGGCCTCTTTATCTTGTGCCATTACATGGTTGCAGGCCAGTAATAGAAAAGATATACAAATTATATAATATTTAAGTTTATTAAATATCACCAATCTTTCTCTTTTTTTGTTTTGACACCTTTAACTTTCTGGGCATCCATTTTTTCCTTAACTTTTCTCTCTTCGTTTTGCATTGCCTCAAGTAAATTCTTTATTTGTTGTTGAGACAATTGGTTTGGTCTGGGTTGTTTCTGCTGTTGTTGATCACCCTGCTCGGGTTGCTTTTTTTCTTCTTTTTTTTCATCTCCATCCCCTTTTTTATTTTCTTCTTTTTCCTGCTCACCTTTATCTCCTTCATTACTCTCTTTGTCCTTTTCTTCGTTTTTGGGATCGCCTTTGTTCTCGTCTTTATTATCTCCCTGGTCTTGTTGATCCTGGTTTTTGTCTTTTTTCTCTTCCTGATCCTGATTCTCCTTGTTGTCGTCTTTATTCTGATTATTCTTATCTTTTTTTAGAAGCTCTTTAGCTAGTGCCAGATTATAACGGGTTTCTTCGTCAGAAGGATCATTACGCAATGCTTCCTTATAAGCTTCGACTGCTTTGGCGTATTCTTTGTTTTTCATAAATACATTACCCATATTATGAAATGCCCTATGTTTAACAGGTTTTTCCGATGTCAATTCTCCCGCCTGTTTGAATCGGCCAAAAGCCTCTGAAAAACTCTCTTCGTTATAGTAAGCATTGCCTAAATTATATGGGGCAGCCGTATTCTCATTACTTTTGGAAATGGCTCTTCGGTAGTTCACTTCTGCATCAATAAAATCGTTATCAGCCAATTCCTTATTCGCTTCAAAGGTTATATCTGTTGAGGCTTTAAGTGCTTTTTCCTTCTCTTTCAAATCGTCTTGCGGAAAAACGGCAGTGCTTATTATAAAAGTAAATAAAACAATCTTTTTCATTTTAGTGAATTTCCTTTTCGTTAAACAAATTCAATTTTTTAAGCCATTGGGTTTTTCGGTCCAGCAGAAAAACCTCCAAAAATAGAAATAAAAGACTAATGCCCAGAAACCATTGAAATTGGTCTTTATATTCGGCAAACTGTTTGGCTTCGAATTCTTTTTTATCCATTTGATTTAATTGCTCTTTAATGAAGTCCACAGCATCTTCTGTATTTGATCCGTTTACGTATTCCCCATTACCCTCGTCGGCAATTTCCTCTAACATCTCTTCATTTAGTTTAGTGATTACCACTTCACCCTTTGAATCTTTTTTTAAACTTTCTACTATACCATTTCTTTTGATGGGAATTGGACTGCCTTTTGTCTTTCCAACTCCAATGGTAAAAATTCTTATTCCTTCGTCAACGGCCAATTCAACAGCGTCTATGGTTGAACCCTCGGAATGATCCTCACCATCTGATACAATGAACAAAACCCTATTCGTTTGCTCCTCATCATCAAAATAAGTAGATGCCAACTCAATTGCTTCATTTATAGCAGTTCCTTGTGATGAAAGCATATCTGTATTCATGCTTTGAAGGAACATTTTGGCCGCACCGTAATCTGTGGTTATTGGCAACTGAGGAAAAGCCTGACCAGCGTATGCTATTATACCTATTCGATCACTTGCTAATTGATTAATAATTTCAGAAACAAGGCGTTTAGATTTCTCTAGTCTGTTAGGAGCAATATCCTCAGCTAACATACTTTTTGAGACATCAATAGCAAAGACAATATCAACTCCTTCTCGTTTTACTGTTTCCAATTTTGTTCCAATTTTAGGGTTTACGAGACCCAAAACCAAAAATGTGAGGCCTATTATCAGGAAAATTAACTTTAATACTGATTTGAAATTAGACTTGTTTGGGGATAGTCTTTTCAACAGCTCGGAAGTTGCAAATTTCCTTTGAGTCCTTTTTTTCCAAATTTGAAGCAAAACATAAATAACAACCATTACCGGAATAATGGACAAAAGATAGAAATATATTTTCTCGTCTAACTGTATCATATTTTAAATAAAACTTCTGAAGAGTGTATTTCTCAGGAACCATTCAACTATAAGTAATGCCCCTGCCAATAGAATCCATGGTCTGAATTTCTCCTCATATTTATAATACTTAAATTCTTCTACTTCTGTTTTCTCCAACTTATTTATTTCATCATAAATTGCCTCTAATTTTTCATTATCTGTTGCTCTAAAGTATCGTCCTCCTGTTACCTCGGCAATAGCTATAAGTAATTTTTCATCTATCTCAACCTGTCTCATCCCATACCTATAGGACCCATCTTCATTGTAAGCAACGGGTGAGAGAGCATTTCCATTAGTGCCCAAGCCAATAGTATAAGTCTTGATGTCAAATTCCACAGCAAGATCAGCGGCTGTTTGAGGTTCAATAAATCCTGAATTATTAACTCCATCAGTAAG